>NZ_JARLJK010000053.1:0-1440 GCF_031291215.1 Silvimonas sp. | reverse complement strand
CCTCCAGCAGACGCGGATCGCGCTGCGGATACGGTGGATGAGCATTGAACTTGGCGAGAAACACCTTCCCCAGCACACCGCCCATGAAGAGGACGCACCCCACATGCAGCATCAACCACCGGGTGTGGTGATGGCCCGGATGCCACGCCGGCAGAATGTTGAACGCCAAATCCGCATAGTGCATGACCGCAATGAGCAGGCAAACCGGGACCAGCACCTTGAAATTGGTCTTGGTATGGATGGGCAGCAAGGCAAAGAACGGCACAAAACATTTGCCGAGAATCAGCAGTAAGCTCAGCCCCCACCAGCCGCCCTGTTCGCGAATGAGATACCAGAAGGTTTCCGCGGGCATGTTCGCGTTCCACACCACGAAGTACTGTGCAAATTCGGCATAGGACGAGAGCAGCGTGAACGCCAGCAGCAGCACGCCGATGAAATAAAAATAATTCTGCTTCAACACCGGCGTCAAAATGCCCTGCCGCAGCATCACCACGGCAATCACATAGATGAAGGCCAGGGCGGCCCAGACGCTGCTCGCGAAGAAATAAACGCCGTAGATGGCCGAGAACCACTGGTATTGCACGGCCTGCATCCAGAGGACACCTGAGAACGTGAGCGTGAGCGCAAACGCCACGATGCCCCAGCCGGAATGAAACCGCAGCTTGCGCGTGCAGGCCACCGACCCGGTTTCATCCTGCTCCAGCGAAAGTGCGGAGAGCCGCGAGGTAAGCAGCCACCAAATGCCAAAGAAAACCGCGGAGGTGATCCAGAAACCAGGCACTGTAAACACCGGATGCCGCGCCGCCACAAAATTATTGGTGGCCGCGTCCTGGCTCATCCAAGCGTAGAGCTTGGGTCCCAGCAAGCCCACCGGCAAGAACAGTAGGATCAGCGGGAGGCGCAACAGCGACGCCAGATGCTCGCAGAACCGGCGAATGCCCACCGACCAACCAGCGTCGGTGAGATGGTGTATGAGCACGAGGAACAGAGCGCCCAAGGCCACGCTGTAATAGAACATGAATGCCAGCAACCAGGCGAACGCAAATTCCCGGCCCCCGTTGCGCGACAAACTCGCCACCAGGCCCGCCAGCGTCAGCGCGCCGCCGAAGAACAGCATGGCGCCGGGAGCCACGCTCTTCAGCTCGGGCTTGGTCTGGTTGTTCTGCGGCGAGGTCATAAGTTGGGTGTTAACATCAGTTTCATTTCAAGGCCGCCTGCTCGGCGGGCGTCAGGTCATCCTTGGTGCCCAGCCAGCTCAATTGCAACGAGCGCAGGTAGGCGATGACCGCCCAGCGATCAGCCGCCGGCATTAGCGGGCCATACGCGCCCATCGTGCTCTTGCCATACGTAATCGTGTTGAAAATCTCCCCGTCAGCCAGTTCCACAATGCGCTTGTCGTGGAGATTGGCCACGGTGGGCATCACGCCCAGCTTCTTGGTG
>NZ_JARLJK010000001.1:0-1146 GCF_031291215.1 Silvimonas sp. | reverse complement strand
GAATGTGCCGCCGCCCAACTGCACCGGGTGCCATGACAAGGAGGGCAAGGATTATGCCACGAGCATCCACGGCATGAGCCACGCCATGGGCGCGTCCGGCGCGGCGCAATGCTGGGACTGCCACGGTTCGCACGAGATCGTGCCGGTGAAGAACGGCGACTCGCCGGTGTTTAAGATGAACCTGCCGCAAACCTGCGCCAAGTGCCATAGCAACACCAATTTGACCAAGGAGTACCAGATTGAATTTCCCGAGGCGGCCTCGCAATACATGGACAGCATCCACGGCACGGCGCTGTTGAAGATGGGCTTGATCGTGGCGCCCTCGTGCAACGATTGCCACGGCGCGCACAAGATCAAGCGCGCCATTGACCGGGATTCACCCATCAACCACGCGAACGTGGCCAAGACCTGCGGCAAGTGCCACGTGGGGGTGGAGGCCAAATACAACCAGAGCATCCATGGCCAGTTGCTGGCCAAGGGCGACCAGCGGGGGCCGGTGTGCATTGACTGCCACAGCGCGCATCAGATCAGCAACCCAACGGGGAACAATTTCAAGGCGCTGAGCGACCAGCGGTGCGGCAAATGCCACGAGGACCGGCTGGAACATTACCGGGAAACCTATCACGGCAAGGCCATGCTGCTGGGCAAGCCGAACTCCGCTCCCGAAGTGGCGGCCTGCTACGACTGCCACGGTTTCCACGATGTGCAGCCGACATCCAACCCGGCGTCGCATTTGTCCACCAACAACATTCTGGCGACCTGCCAGAAATGCCATCCCAGCGCCACGGCCAAATTCACCGAATACCAGCCGCACGCCAATCCGCTGGACAAGGCGCACTATCCCCTGCTCCACATGGTGTTTTTGGCGATGACCGGCCTGCTGATTGGCACGTTCGGCTTCTTCGGCGCGCACACACTGGCGTGGCTGGTGCGGGCGGTGTGGCTGTACCTGCATGATTCCAAGACGTTCCGCGAGGCGAAGACCAAGACGCAGGAGGGCGATGAATGGTTCACGCGCTTCGTGCCATTTGAACGCCTCCTGCATTTTCTGGTGGTGACGAGCTTCCTCACGCTGGTGATCACCGGCATGCCGCTGAAGTTTTATTACACCGGCTGGGCGAAGTTCATCTTCAACCTCATCGGCGG
>NZ_JARLJK010000052.1:0-1600 GCF_031291215.1 Silvimonas sp. | reverse complement strand
CGGTTGCGTCACAACCGACCACGTGAAACCAGCGCTTGCCAAGATCGATACCCAAGGTCACTGCAATCATGGTGGTCTCCTGTTGCCGGATACGCCCTTAACGTAGGAAAAAATAAAGGGGTGGACCATACCATTAGTGTTCGACCGGACCGCCGAAGGACGGGCTATCAAGTGCCTGACCATTGTCGATGACGCGACGCACGAGTCCATCGCCATCGTTGCCGAACGCACCATCGCGGATTACCCGTTAACACGCATGCTGGACCGGCTGGGCAGAACACGAGGCTTGCCGCAGGTCATCCGGACTGACAACGGCAAGGAATTCTGCGGTCGGGCCATGCTGACGTGGGCGCATCAACGCGGGGTACAGCTACGCCAGATTCAGCCCGGCAAGCCGAACCAGAACGCGTACATCGAATCATTCAATGGCAGGTTTCGCGATGAATGCCTGAATGAACACTGGTTTACCAGTCTGGCGCATGCCCGGGTGCTGATTGAAACCTGGCGCCGGGAATACAACGAGGAAAGACCCAAGAAATCGCTGGGCGGCCTGACGCCGTCCGCGTATGCCAGGCAACTGGCAGCGAAGTCGGCTAAATTAACCCCGGGCTCTCAAGCTGTGTGCTACTGAAACCGGGGTGACGTCGGGACGTCTATCAAGGTGGTCGAATTGTCTTCACGCAATGGGCAGATACCGACTATGAAACTGAGTTGGCGGCACCTGGGCAGCTTGAGCATACTTCTCGTCAAAGTGCTCTTAGACTTTGGCAGGCGCTCCAGCGAGGTGATAAGAAGAATATTTTTGCAGAAGCCTGGTTGTGAGCTGTATAACCGACTTGGGTAAAGCCTGCCTCTCACGAACGGCTAATCTCGGCCAAAAGCGGCGGCATCAGAGTTGAAATAAAAAGGTTGAAATGAAAGAAAAACTGCCCAAGGCTCAACTACTGCTGCTTCTAGAAAAACTCATGCAGCCACAGGCTATGACCGAAAAGGAAAGTGATGATGTGCTACTTGCCTTTTGTGCCGGATGTCCAGACCCAGTGAAAGCTAGATGGTTAATTGTTGATTGCATTGAGCCGTTGTCGAATCTGGAATTGGTAGAGCGTGCGCTATCAATGCCACTTCGCCTAATGGCTGACGTCACGCCAGAGGAATTGCCGGAAAGGCACCCATTAAGAGCCGTCGCCATGTGATGCTAGCCGTGGTTCGAACGTCCGCTTTGGAAAAATCTGATAGACCGCTTTGGGTCGAAAGCGGCACTCCCGAAAATTGATGATGTCTGCGCAGTTTATTGGCGATATCGGTGACAATATCCCCTTCTTTTTTTGAGGGATTTGCAGAACGGGTGCGTTCGGCACAGCCAGGTACTCGAACCCTGTACAAATAGGTTTTGGCAATGTTTCAAGAACTAGATAAGTTGTTGAGTAGTGGATGTGGGGTCGACATGTGGTCAGACGATTGGTCTGGCCCGGCCTCGATGGACACTGACTTAAGGTGGATAATGCCCACCCAGGAGTTGTGTTCATGACCAAGACCAGACGTACTTACCCCGAATCCTTCAAACGTGATGCAGTAAACCAGGTGCTGGCCGGCACCCCGT
>NZ_JARLJK010000051.1:0-12314 GCF_031291215.1 Silvimonas sp. | reverse complement strand
TACATAATTATGTATCTCAGCGGGCGGTGGTGTCAAGTGAAAAGAGGGGAGGGGGGGCTTGACGATTTTACTTGACATTCTGGAGCGGTATGTGATAGGTTCGCAGCGACGCGCCCCGTCTATATACAACAGTTGCACCGCATCCTCGCAACAGTTGCACCGCATCCGCGCATGATTGGCACCGCATCCGCAGGCCATCTGCGCCGGACCTGGCACCGCATCCGCAGGCCATCTGCGCAACAGTTGCGAGACAGTTGTATTTTTCACTTGACAATAGTAGAGCGCCGGTCTAAATTGGCAACTGTAAGACGGAGTCCACTACTCCACACCGAAAGGATTTGACAATGGAAGATAATCTTCTGACCGAAAAGTTCCGCCCGCGCGCTATAGATGAGTTTCTCGGATTGGATAAACCAAAGAAACTTTGCAAGCGCCTTGCAGCTAACCCATTTTCATCCGCATATTTTTTTATTGGCGAACCCGGATTAGGTAAGACTACTCTGGCGCTCGCGCTTGCGGATGCAATACCGGCGGAGTTGCATCATATCCAGTCTCAGGATTGCAACTTAGAGACTATGCGCCAGGTAGTATCCACTTGTCACCGCGTACCATGGGCCGGAAAAAAATGCCATCTCGTGTTAGTGGATGAAGCCGACCGCATGTCGACCGCTGCGCAGCTCTACTTGCATTCAATCCTAGACGCGACCGCCCGCCCGCCCGATACCATCTTTATCTTTACTGGAAATACTACGGATGGATTGCTTCCTTCCTTTATGTCGCGGTGTATGCCGGTCGAATTCTCCAGTTATGGAAATTCTCAGGATGCGGCCGCGCTATTGGAGCGCGCTTGGAAGGCGGAAGCGCCGGCGGATGCTACCGCGCCAAACTTTGCAAGGATAGTCAAGGAAGCGACGGGGAATATCCGTGCGTCTCTCATGCGCTTACAGACTGAATTGCTTATGGCATGAATCCGCCCGCCGGCGGACTCCGGCGCGTTACCTCGGAGCTCGAGCGCTCCACACCGAAAGGAACCTACTATGGCATCTATTGCTGAAATGTCTCACGAGTCACTATCGCGCGCAATTTCCGGACAATCGGTAATGAATTACACCGCTATCCTCGAAGGATTCTCGGAGCGCGGCATCCCATTGAATGACATTCGACCGCGCGAAAATGTCTTTACTTTTTGGGCTTGGAAAGCGCTTGGCCGGCGCGTAAAAAAGGGTGAACACGGAGTAAAGGTTACCACTTTTATCGCGGTCTCCGGCCAGAAGGATGCAGCATCGGAGACTGGCGAGCGCCGGCCAGGTTACAGGATGCCGCGCTCCGTCACAGTCTTTCATATCTCACAGACGGAATCTGCGGCGGAGGTACTGTGATCCAATATCTCACACTTCCCACGTTGGACGCGGTGCCCGCTGAAATGGAGCGGGCCCGCGCGGCACAAGTGGCGGAGGATATCTCCGCGCAACTCCGCACACCGCTACAGTCTATAGACGCGCGCGCCAGGTCTCTAGAGATTCACTCGCCATTGTTCCGCGACTCTGGCGCGAGTGGCCAGTTCGGTCTATTCTCTGAAGTCGTCCCAACTCCGCCGGCGCGGGTTCGGGCCAGGTCCGCAGGTTTCACAGTCCGCCACTTCGCGCAGTGCGGCGGCGAAACAGTCACACTTCTAGACTTTGGAATGTGTCCCAAGTGCAGCGCGTTCCACAAGACGGAGCGCCGGATAAAGTACAGCAATAACCCATCTAATCACGGTTGCGACGCGCGCTGCATGTCGGCGCTCGGTCCTAATTGTGAGTGTCACTGCGGCGGTAAAAATCACGGTTGCATGGGTCTGCTTCCGTCTGAATCCAACGAACTATTTACCGAAAGTGAGGAATAAAAATGTTCAGCGATTCGGAAAACACACAAACTCCGCCGGCGCTGGCTGACCGCATGGTAGCGCTGGCGGCTATTCAACCTGGGGACCGCGTTCTAGAGCCTTCCGCCGGTACGGGTAACATCCTGGATGCTATCCGGCGTCCGCAGGCCATCTGCGCAACAGTTGCGAGACAGTTGTATTTTTCACTTGACAATAGTAGAGCGCCGTTCTAAATTGGCAACTGTAAGACGGAGACATACTCAACCCGAAGGGATGACCACCATGAACAACGTCGAACAGATCGTTAAGCACCCCGCTGTTAGCAGCGTCTACTCGAACGGTCCTCGCATTGAAAACCTCACAGATAACGTCGCGCTCCAAGCTCTTTGCCGCCTTCGCCGGATGCGCCGCGATTCCAAGCGCGCCATTCAAAACGCCCGCGAGGATGTGGCCATAGCTGGATGGACCGACTCTGCCGCATCCATGCCTCGCAAGGAGCGCGAACTCGCACAGCTCCGTATTGCCAACGCCAACGCTTCTCTTCTTCCTGCCGACCTCGCCGCGATGGTTGCGGCGGCACTGTAAGGAGCGGTACTTTATTCCCTCACAAATTTTATGGCTAACATGCGCAACTTGACGGATGAACAGGCTACGGACCTGGCGCTCTACCTTCTCGGCTACGGTTGGGTCGCGCGGAGCGTTGGTGGACACTATCGGCTTACCAATCTGCGGGGCGAGGGTAGCTTTGCCGGCGCGGGCTGGCGCGAAGTCTTCCGCGCGGCTGGGGCGGAGTGGCCGGCGCGGTCTCGCTACACTCAACATGGTCACAGCGTAATGATTGACGGTCGGGCAATTGCTACCTGCGTTAGTTCTACTAAGGCGGCACTGATCTGCGGGCTCCTCAATGCTTACTGTCCTCCCGCATAGTCTCAACTGTATCTATACAGTTGACAATAGTTGAAAATAGGAAGTACAACACGAATGGAGGAAATATCAATGGCAACCTATCCGGTCAAATTTGAGGGTGAGGATCAATGGGCAGTTTTGCAATCTACTTCTATGGCTATGTTCTGCCCGGTGTTTGATACTGCCATCGCCGCGCATATCTTTGCGTGCTTCTACTGGTCTAAGTCGACCATGCATCCGCACGAATGCTACACCGATGCTTGGGAGATGCGCTTCGCTGCTGACATCTCGTCTTTCTTGGATGAACTCGTGCCGGCCGGAAAACACGGTGAGCGAACTCTACCTATTGATTGGGTGAAGGAGATGGACCCTTATCCCTCTTATTGGAGCGATGACGACGGTCCGTATGAGTCAACGTTTGACTTGGACGACTTGGTCACAGCATTCGAAAAGGGGGATCGGTCTAAGGTGGATGTGGTTATGCTGGCGCTCTACGGCTGGCGCAAGATTCACTGTCCATCACAAGCCAGCGCATTACGGCCCGCAAGGGCGGTTTCTACCGCTGCAACCAATGCAAACTCGATTTCACCGTCCGCACCGCAACCATCTTTGAGCGGTCGCATGTACCGCTCCACAAATGCTCAAGAAAGGGAGTCATGTATATAAGTCCCGCCGAAATAGTCTAGACGCAAGAATGCCCGCCGCTTGTTTCCGGCGGGCATTTCTGCGTCCTGGGGAGTTCGTGCTACTAGCCGTCGATGGTGCTGCTGCTGTTCTTCTTGGCTTTGGCGCTGCTCGCGGGCGGCGTTGGGGCGGAGAAGTCGACACCGATAGACGCGGTGCGGCCGGTGGGTGCGCCGGTGACGGTGACGGTAATGGTCTGCGTGAACGTGTTCACGGTGTTGTCGGGATCGGTGACGGTGGCGGAGACGGTGCCAGTCACAGGCGCGGTGCTGGGAGTTACGCCGGTGATGGTTACGGTTCCGTCTGAATTAGTCACAGAGGTCAAGCTGGGATCGCTGATGCTGAAGCTCTGTGCAGAGACGACAGCGCCAGGGGTGGTGGTTAGGCCATCGGCTTCCAAGGGGGAGATGGTCCCGATGGAAGACTGGCCGACTGCGAGGGTGAGGTTATTCATGGTGGAGGCTCCTGTGAAACGTACACCTACTGACTCGGTTTGATGCTCGAATCCGCGCGCAATGGAAATCAATTTTCGGAGTAGCCGATTGGTTTCCCGCACTTCGCGTTCGAGTTCGTAATTAGCGCCCATTTCGTTACCTCGTTACGGGTCCAACCTTGATGATAAGACGGGCCCATGCGGCGCTCAGATTGTCGGTGGCGGTCGTCATCGACTTCTTTGACAGGTCCGCGTAGTACGTGGGTGCCACAACCTTGGCCGGCGGGAGGGTGCGGACGCGGGCGGAGAGCTGCGCGGCGGCTTGGGGTATCAGCGCCAGCAGTCCGGAGATTGCGCCTAGCAGCAGGTCAATAAACACCACATACGGGCCCGCTGCAGGAATCAGATTGACAAGGCTGGCCAGGTCGTCAAGGGCGTTGATAGCGTCGGTCGCGGGGCTCCCGCTCTGCCAGTTGGCGATGTCGGTGGCAATCTGCGCGGCGAGCGTCGTGATCTGCGCCGCGTATCCGGAGGCACCAAAGTAGGTCGCCAGTTGGCCGGCATACTTTCCGATAAGCGCGACAAAGTTGGCGATGGTCTGGGTGTTACATCCCAGCGTGGGAAAGGTGACGGCAGCGATGGCGGACAGTGTCCAGACGGCGAAAGCTCGGCGGTTGATTCGGTTCTTCATGGGGCTCCTTTTTAGTTGATCTGGGTGAGGTCCGCCCGCAACTGGGCGAGATTGAATCCGTTCGGCGCGGTCCACTTATTGGAGAACCAGTCGTGGCTCACCAGCGCATAGGCTTCGTCCACATAGGCATTCCAGAATGCCCAGGTCATCCGCATCAGAGAGCCCCAGGTGACGCAGGTCAGGCCGTCGGCGTCGTAGGCCAGCACAAAGACGCAGTGACCGCCCCAGCTTCCCGCTACGTTGCTCCCAGTGCCATCGTCTGACACAACGTTCCATTCGTTCTGGCTCTGCGCGCTGATTGGGAGAGACACTCCTATGTAAAGCCCGCCAAACAACTCGATAGCCTGCTGTACGTGAACCCTGTTGGCGGGAAGCGCCGTGGCGTACGCGATGAGACCGTGTCCGGAAAACCCGTTCTTGCGCCAGTTATTCAGCACGTCAAGACAAATTCCGCCCTGGTCGGTCGATGGATCGGCGGGGTTGTACCCGTCCCATTGCTCGTAATACTTCAACACAACCGCGTCGGAGATTGTCGCCTCCGTGCCTGCGTTGGCGCTCAGAGCCTGCACCGCGTGTCCTACGCCGGCAATGGTGCAATCGCCCAACGTGTCATTCATCAACATGCCCCACGCGGTGATTCCCTTCGACCAGTCGCGCGCCGGCGGCGGTGCCGGTAGCGCGGCGGTAAAGTAGCGCTCCAGTCGCAGCGTGCGCGAATCGGTCTTGATCGCCTTCCGGCCGAGCCTGCGGTCAGTGAGGTCCATCGTTCCCTTTCGCAACTGCCTTCGCCTGATCCCTCTCGACGTTTTCGAGCGCTCCCTTTGGGGAGCTGGTCCGCTTGTACCAGGCGTAGAGCCCAAGTCCGGCCAGAATCACCGCGTGAACCCATACGGGCGTATTGTTGTAGACCCCATCGCACAAATCACGCCACGCTGGCACTTGGAAATAGGCACCATATCCCAAAAGAAATAGCGCTGCACACACGTGCGCGAATCCGCCTTTACTGGCGAACCATGCGGTAATTTTGTTCCAGATGGTATTCATTTTGTCGGGATTGCCTTTCTTGACACTTATGGTATCATGCCGCCGTTTCAGCGTATAGCGCCCAAACCGCTTGGAGTCCACCCTTGGCAAAGGCGGCGCGGTCGGCATCGGTGGGGTTGGCAGGTCCGATGTAAAAATGGCCGTTGTCGCCCTTCTTGATCCAATCTCCAGCCCATTTCAGTCCCTGCGTCTTCAGCGCTCGCACCATCGCTTGAAACTGTGGGGTATCAACCGAGAAATTGACTTCGCCGGCCGTTCCACTCAGGAATGGATAGCAGTCGACGGCGAGCCCGAAGTTATGGTTACTGTAGCCTCCTACCGCGTTGGTGACGATGTGGCCAGGAGTCGCGCGCCCTTGCGCGTACAGCGCGTTCTGCTCGGCGTAAGTCCGCAGCCCCTGCGCAACGCGAAAGTAGGTTCCCTCGGATGCCAAAAGGTTGGCGGCGAGCTCCACTTTGCCGGCGACGAGCGGGTTTACTTGCGTGAGACGCTGATTGGAAGTCGCGTCATTCATTTTTCCTCTTTTCGCCAAACTTATGGTGCCACCGCAGTTGCCTTGTTACTCTGTCGCCCGGTTTGGATAAAACCCAGAATTTGCAAAACTCCCAGGATGACAAAAAACGATCCTCCCGCGCCCTTGATAGTGGCTAGGCTGTCGCTCATCGCATTGAGCCTTACATCCTCATTGTCCATGCGGCGGTTGATCTCGCCTTGCGCAGCCTGTACTTGGTCGGTGAGTTGCGTGTTGACGGCTACTTGAGTGGCGAGCGTCGAATCTTGCGCATGGACCGCTGGCGGGTAGGTCCCGCCACACGCGCCGATTACAATGGCACCGGCAAAGGCTGTGCCGATGTACGCGAGCCGGAATATTTGGGTCAAATACACTCGCAGACTCCTCACGTCGGACGGTCCCCACTCTCTTTTATTTCATATCGCTAAATTGTTTTTCTCAGCTTGCGGGGACGGATGCAACTTTTATTGTGGGGCCAGAACTCGACCGTTCGGAATTGGATCGACGAGCGAGTTCAAAAACCAAGTAAAGATGGGTGCCTCCGCACTCGCAGGCGAGGCGAGAACCGACATCGGCTGCTCGTAGACGTTCGTTGTGCAGCTTCCCGGCGTTGACACGAAAGAGTCGGTCGGCGGGCTAATGGTCGCCGTCTCAGTCCCGCACACCCGCGTCGTGTAGGCAGTCAGTACAACGCCAGTCCCGGTGGGACTAGTGAGTACAATCGTTGGCGGCGTGAGACAGCCCCACCCAAGCCCTGGGTAAAGGCCCCCTGAGTCCGTCGCGTTCTGAGCCAAACCCCAGACTGATTCGATGCCGTTCGGCACCCCTCCGCTCGCGGTCATAATCCCCGCAACCTGACAGTTAGCGCCTCCTCCGGTGGAAGTGAAGAAGGTTTGGTTCGCGTAGCCGGTACCGCCGCTAAATCCGACCGTGACACCGCCTGAAAAGTAGGGGCTAATGAAAGCAGCCATCGGCAGGGAGTCCCACCCGGTACGAATATCAGAGCCAGCCGTCGTCACAAATAAAAACATCGGATCGAAGAATGCTCTCGTCACAGAGATGCCGGGGCCGCTCGGCCACGGTGTCCCTCCTATCGAAGCGAGAGGCATCGCGCCGTGATTGGCATACACATAGGGGCCTGAGTTGTCCGTTCCACCTGGATCACCGAGGTATTGGATACCGATGTCTCCTGAGCATGGCGAGGTTGCTGGAAAGGAAGACGGGTTGCATTGGCCGCCCTGTAGGAAGGCGACACCTCCGTTCGCCGCGTTCTGATTCCAGAGTTGCAGTCCCGTCATTGAGGAGATGCCGTCCGCCGGACTCTGCATGAACTGGGCGAGCGAGTTCATCGATGTGCCGGAGAAGATATTGACGGGCGTCGTAGGGTTAGCGGCCATCACCGTCCGCAGCACGGTTGCTGCCGTTGGGTATGCGCCGGTTCCTACTGTCTGCGGCGTGGATGCGTTGTAGGCCGTGAGATTGGCACTGCTGCATCCGCTCGAGCCCGACGCGGCCTGTCCGGGGTTCGAGTAGCCTACCGGGATATTCGCGAGTCCAGCTTGATCGAGCATCTGCCGGAAAATTCCGATTGACACGTCGTTTGTTGTATCGGCAACCGCGCCTTCTATCTGGATGTAGCCCAGTTGTTGAGCCCGCACCGCAGACTGTAGAGCGAAGAAATCGTCGGGATCGCCGCATCCATCATCGACGAAAACAAAGGAGACTGGATTCGCGGGCGGCGTGCCGAGCAGGCGTCGGAAAAATTCCGACTGGTAGAAAAGGCTCTGTACTTGCGTTTGATTCAGCACTCCGGGGAAGGTGGCGAACTCGTCGACGTAGGTAGTTCCCTGGGTTGTGTCCGTGCCTCCAACACCCAAATAACTCCCGCCTGAAACATACCCCGGAACCATTAGCGGGAGCGTTGTGCTATTCATCGAAGCGCCATTCAACGCGAAGCTAAGTGTCGCGCCCGTCCCGGTGGCCCCTGTGAAAGCGTAGGTTAGGCCGGAGGTTGTCGTACATCCCCATGTTCCGCTTCCGGTCGGATACCAATTCGCGCTGACGTTGAATGGCACTCCACCAGAAGACCTCATTACACCGCTTGCATGACAGTTAGGACCGCCGCCGCCCGTCACATTGAAAGCCGTGTCATTCGCGTAGCCTGTTCCCCCGGTAACGGTGGGTACAAGTGCCCCAAATCCATAGCCACCGCTCTGCACTCCGCTCGACACTGCGCTGCCATTGACGTAGATCGTGATCGCTGAGGTTCCAGGGCTGGACGGATAAAAACCAGGGTTGCCCGTCCCGGTGTCAGTCACCACGATGTCATAGTTGAAGCCGTTTGGCATCCAGTCAATGGGCGTGACTGCGTTCGTGGTAGGTGCGCTGCACTGTGTCTCGGTGACTCCCACGGTGCCGGTTCCCACCCGTTGGAAGCAAAGCTGCGAGACCAGCCCGTTCATCTGCAAAAAAAGGCTCCACGAAGACCCGCTCGCTAAATCGCCCTTGCTCGCAAGGATTAGGCTCCCGGTACGGTCGTATTGCAGATTGTCGATGTGATCCAGGATCGTCCACGGGGCACTCCAATCGACCGCCCCCATCGTGTTGTTTGGCGCTGCTCTCCATCCGTTGTACGGGAAGGCTGCGGAGAAGTTGTTCGTCTTCATTCCCGGCTGCAGCGGTGTAACCGTTCCCGATGATGTCGTGTAGTTGATGACATAGCTCATCTGAATCTGATTGTTATTATCTAAGCTAAAGGCGCTTGTTCCGGTCGGAGCCGTGCTCGTGTGCTGCTGGTAGTCACAGCAAATAATAGGATTACTAAACGCCGGATTTGCCGCGTTCGACCAATATCCGAGATACTGACCGGCTGCCATGCTGAACGAAGTGAAATCCGTCCCGGCGACGAAAGTCTGAGTCGTCGATCCCGCCGCCGTCACCACGAATGAGTTCGTCACGGTGATAGTCGGGCCGCTTCCCAGTGTGCCAACCATTATCGTAATTGCGGCCCCAGGCGACGGCGCACCCGAAAAGGTAATAGTGATACTCGATACGGTTCCATTCGCTGGCGCGACTCCCATAAAGTCTGCGAAGTTCGTGCCCCCGCCGCCGTATATGGTTCCCTGCGGCGCATTCACCGTCGCACTTCCACTGACCGACGAAATGAATGCCGTATTTGAAATTAGCTCATTGAACGTCGAAGTCGGATCGTTGAAATTCAGGTAGACGGATGGCGAGTTTACGAAAACCTGACTGCTCCAGGTCGTTTGTGGGTTGGTGTTTTGGGCGCAGGCAAAGGGAACGACCCCCGCCAGAAGGAAGAGGAACGCGGACAATCGGCGCATAGTTACTGGCTCCTTCCGATAACGACAACCGCTGCGGTAAGGTTCGCGTTGCCTGCGGCCGTATCTGAGGCGGATCGAAACACCCGATAACTCATGGCGGAAGGAAGGGTCGCGCTGGATGACGGGCAACCGTTCACTCCGTTGCTTGCGATTGTGATTGCTGCTGTCGTCACTGCCCCGCCCGTCGTTCCACTCACGGACGTTGTTACCGTCACGGGAGAACTCCATGTCGGCGAACCGACTACCTGATTCGCGGCTACACACGCCGATTCAACTTCCCACGTCACATTTCCAGTCGTAGCCGCCGAGTAGAAGTCCAGATATAGGGTCGTTCCCGTCCAGAACGGCGGCAACTCGACGGTCTGCTCTGCATATTGCGGGAGTGAAGCTGCTGCGTTGAAAGCCAGATAGCCTCTCGCGCTCGTGCCTGCGTTGACTGACCCGGCTTGCGGCTGGTTGTCGGTATAGCGTGTCAGCGCGGCTGCAAAGGCTGTGCCGCCGTCCGATACTGCCGCTGGGTAGGACGTGATCTGTAGCGGGGGTGCAAGACCACCCGGTTGATAACAAGGGTTAGGGCTTGAAGTGGTCACATATTCAACTACAAGCCCGTTTGTAGGGGTATACCCGGTGCATAAGGGCACACCGTTGATACCTTTGACTTGCTGTGATGTTGAACTTCCACTCAGGTCGCCGCCTGCAGTAAATCCGCCACTTGATGCCTGCCACGTCGCGGTGGCCGTACCAGTCGAAGTCGGGACTTGGCCCGCCCCGCTCGGTGCGCCTGTAACTGTCACTGTTGGCGTGCCGGGGAAGTACGTCGAGCCGCCTGTACAAGCGCTGGTCGCTCCGGAGAAGTACGACGATGCATTGAACGTAGACCCCGTTGCCGGTACGTTGGCCGAATAGCAGGCCGGCTGACTTCCACCCTTGGCGCATGCGGTAATTTTCCAATAGCTCAGATTCGGCGAATTCGGCACGACGACGTTGACATCCGCCAAGCGCAGAGTGAAGTTGCCGGATGAGTCAATCGCGCTCGGAACACTCTGCGCAAATGGTGCGCCATTCAGGTTCGGAAGTGTAGGAGATGTGGGGTTGGTGTTGATCCAACTCGCCTGTACGCTGCCATTGTTGTAGCAGACGGATGCAAGACTCGCAGTCGTCGTCGAGTAGCCACTCTGCGCGAGCGCCGAAGCGCTAAACAGTGCCGCCGCCAGTAAATACTTTATGGTCTTCATGTGCGTCTCCCCTTGTTCCGGTCATTCAACTGTTGCCTACTGGATCGCGGCCAGCGGCGAAGCTTGTTTCATCTCCTGCATCGTCATCGGCTCCTGCAAAGAGTCCTGACGTAGAAAATCTACCATAGCGGGCGCTCCAACTCGGACTGCGCCGGCTGCGGTGCGGCGGAGTGCCGTTAGCGCCTTCAGGCTCGTCTCCGGGTTGGTGACAACCTCCGCGAGAGCGCGCGAAGCTCCCATCTCGCCGCCGACGCCTATTAGCGACTCCATACCGTGTCCGGTCAGCAATCCAGCGCCGGCGAGCGCCCCAATCAGGGTAACCAGTACCCGGTGCCCCGCCATGCCACCGCCTGGGATGTGCCCCTTCTGGATCGAAGCTATTTCCTTCAGCGATGCGCGCACAGTGGCCGCGTTCTTCCCGAACAGAAGCGCCGTCTTGGGTCCGTCCTTGTCGATGGCGTCAAGCGCCTTCAGCGCTCCCTTGGCGCTGAATTCCCCGCTGACCGGGTCTCGGCCGACATTGAGAGCATCTTCCAGAACATTCCGGCCTACCGCCTGCCGCGTCTCCGGTGCCAACTTCGGGAGGATGGCGCGGATATCGGCGAGAGACGACTTGGCGATGTACTGGTGTACCGCTTCGCTGCGGTTGTCGCCGGCGATGCGCTCCACAATCTTGCGCTGTATCCCTTCCTGGCTGGCTCCGTAGGCCGTATCTGCTGCCTTCAGCGCCGCCAGAGCCTTCCCGCCGTCTCCTGGCGTCATTACGGGCCTGCCAGAGGCGTCCAGAATGCTGCTGGGGCGCGCCGTCGCCGCTTTGCGCGCCGCTGCCTCAATTTGGTCGCGCGATGCGTTGCTGGGCAAGCCAAGCGGCTTCTTGAGGGGGTTGTAGGCCATATTCGCCTCATCCTTGGCCACATCCTGCATGTGGTCAAGGACCTTGCTGACTGCCTCGCCGGACTGCTCGCGGGTAAGGTTCTTCGCCGCTATGCTGTCCAACTCCTTTGTAATGATTTCGGTAGCTTGGCCGGCGCGCTTGGCCTCAAACCGCCCCATCGGGCCCATCGACCCTGGCATGTAGTTCAAAAAATGCTCCAGAAACTGTTGTGCGCGGTTGCCAGACACCTCTCCTGGCGTCTTCTGGACGCCAGTGCCGGCGGCTGCGTCGGCTGCAGTCTTGGCCGCGCCGGTCAAACCAATCTTCTCGGCCAGTTTCGCGCCTGCGGCATTGATCCCGCGTCCGGCCAGTTCGCCTCCGCCTTGCTCCAGCGCTGCGGTTCCGATGTCCGCTCCGCTCTGCTTCAGGGTATCCAACGCGCTAATCGTGTTCTTTCCTGGCTCGGTATGCCCTGGGAGTTCTCTGAGCCGCGCTGGGTCTGTGTAGAGCATCCGGCCTAGGAGTTCGCGCGCGCTCTCGCCGGCGGCTCCCCCAAGCGCCGCGAGTCCCAATCCAACCGGCGTCGCCTTTGATCCTCCCGCCATGCTGAACCCGGTTCCTACGGCCGTCGGGAGTTGGTCGAGCATGTAATCGGTCGCGGTGGCGCGGCTCGCGCTCGACTTCTCTTTTGCATAGTTGGGGTCGAGTACGCTGATATCTCCGGGTTG
>NZ_JARLJK010000050.1:0-7966 GCF_031291215.1 Silvimonas sp. | reverse complement strand
GTGGGTAGTCAGACGGAAAGAAGAACCTCTTGTTCGGTGTACGCCCACTGCCGCCCCCGCGGCGAGAAGAGGTTGACGGGTCTGCGGTGTCTGTGGTAAGTCCCTTCTCGCCGTCATCGTCAGTGTCGCCACAATCAGCGTTAGTGCCCCACTTACCCTCCTCAGGCTCACGGTCGCCGACATCAGCACACGCACCATCGAGCTCAACACCACACACAGCGTTGCCTTGAACACCACACACACTGTCGCCGACAGGAGCACTCACACCGTGTACGTCACTGGCACACACGCCGCCTTCATTATCACCAGCAGCGTTGGCGCCATTGGCAGCGTCTGGTGCGGGATCTCTCTTCTTCTTCGACGTATCGGAATCCTTGCGCTCAATGTGCACCAAACTCACAAACTCGTAGAAGCACATGCCGTGCAGTCCTCCCCTCACCGCCGCTACGTAGTCGTCCCACTGTGTCAGCACAGCCCCGGTGTCGCCCATCTTAACATACGTGCCGCCATGGCGGGTCTGCCCCCGGCTGCAATCCCACTCCGCGTGCAGGTCAACAGTCGGGTCCTCCTCCACATCATCCAGCGCGGCGTCGAGGTCAGTGTCAGTGTCAGATAGAGAGGAGACGTCACAGCCATCTTGTGACTCCGAGTCTGAGCCGGCATGCGTGGCGTCGACAACGCTGTCATCATGCGCCGCTGCTCCAAACAACTCCACACTCTTCTTCTTCATGTACTCCACCGCAGGCTTGGGAAAGAGGAACCAGAACTTGTGCGAATACCACTCATTGGGATGTCCCAGCAGGCGGGCTGTGGCGGTTGTCATGCCGACCTCATGCGCGCGCAGCATCTGCATCAACATGGACTGGAGGAAGTACTTGGCGTTGCGCATAGGCTCGCCACTGTCTGTTGCAACAGACACGCGGTCCTGGCAGTGGCCGTACCCGTGAGCCATGAGCGCCAGCAACTGCCCCGGCGCCTGCTTGTCCTTCATCATGTAGTCCGCAACGTAGAAGGTGGCAACCCGAGCTGCGGTGTCATTTCCCATCGGCTGTACACTGGTGTTGGAGCGAACGGCAGCGGTGAGGGTGGGGGTGAAGGGCACGACGTAGCTGTTGAGGCCGGGAGGCGGGTCATCCTGCACCGCGTTGCCATCTGCACACACCAGACTGTTGGCCAAGTACTGGTTGAAGACAGCCACGCGCTGCTCCTCTGGCACGCCTGGCGGCGGACGATACAGCTCCCACGTGGTGACCTCCTTCACGGTGTCAGGAAGCGGCCACTTGTCGTTGCTGGTGCGCGGCCCACCAGGAGTGGCATACAGAGACTGGTACACCGCTGGCGGGTGGCCCTCTGACACTGGGCACACAATGCGAACAGGCCGCGTGGCCGCGCACATCGGGGCAGCAAAGCCCAGGCGGCACTTGGTCTTGCCCACAGTCCCCTTGTGGCATGTGAAGGAGTGCTCGTGCAAGTTGCACAGTACGACGTCGCGGTACACACACTGCAAGAAGGCATGCTCGTGGCCGGGGTCAGGCGGCGGCGTCTGCTCCTTGAGGTAGCTGTGATCGTCGCCAAATGAGCGGAGAAGGTTACGGCGGTGCTCAATGCCAGCGCGCTGCGCGAGTCGCTGTAACTGCTGTCTATCCAGCTCAGGAGGGGGAGCAGGGTCAACCGGCAGAGCAGCGGGGGCGGGGAGGGCAGGGTACGCCGGCGCAGGTTGTGCTGTGTCTGCTGTGGTGTCAGGAGGATCAGGGTGCACGCGTTGCAGCTGGCGAGCCTCGGCACCACTGGCAGTGACACACGGTGCAGCAGCGTCGACGGGGGCGGGCAGGTGCAGCGCCTCCGCGTCCTCCGGAATGTACGCCTGCACCATGAGGTCAAGCCTCGCCTGAATGTTGGCGATAAGAGCGGGATCACTCAATGCCTGCTGCAACAGCATCGGATTGAGCCCGTACGTGTAGAGGACGAAGTGGAGATGCAGCGAGAGGCGCTGTTGCTCCTCTGTCACGCCCGCAAAACCAAGAGAGACGCCGTACAGACCCTGCTCGCGCTCGGGGTCGCTGATAGCCGGTGGCAATCGACGCGTGTCCCCCTCCAGACGCGCGCGCAGCAGGATGCTGAACACACACCGCACCAGCCTGCCGTAGTACTCTGCGGCGGCGGCTGGGTCATGGGAGACTGCGTGTGCCCGTTGCGCAAATGTGGGCACGCGAAAGGAGGCTGCCACCGCGTGCATGTCCGCACCAACAGGATCAGGCGTGCCTGTCAGCCGCAGGATCATGAGGGAGTTGATGTCCGCAGGCGCAATGGTGATGAACCAGGAGGGGAGGCCAAAGAAGTTGTTCATCGCCTTGATGCGGCTCAACACCGCCTCCCGTGCCTGCACCGAGTACTGCACGCGGCTGCTCGTGACCCGAATCAAAGGCGTGACGGTGCGGAGCAGATCTTGTGCGGCAGGGCACGTGGGATCTTTGGTAGCTTGCGCAAGCTTAGCAGGCAAAGAGGGGTCGTTGGCCAAGGCGAGGAACGCGTCGATGCCCTTGTCGTTGGTGTCCAGATGGGCGGCTACGACGCGGCAGGCCTCATGACGCTGCAGCTGGTTGTAGAGCAGGAAGACGAAGTCCGGGTGAGTGGCGAATCGCCTGTCAGCGAGGATCATGAGGTGGCGAAGATACTTTGCGCGCGGAACGGATGTGTATGGGCACCCTCTGCCCAACACAAACAGCTCAGGAAATGTCAGCGTGAGCGCACGGCCGTTGCAGTCGAACTCGTTGAAGGGCTGGGCACTGGTAGTGACGTGCACAAGCTGCGGGTCGCCGGACCGCAGCAGCTGCGCAAAAGAGTGCAGCACCCATGCGCCTGGATTGCCCGCCACAGGCGCGCCCATCGCGACGCAGAAATCCATGGTGAAGTTGGAGAGGAGAGTGTTAGGATCCGCGGGGGCTCCGCCATCGGAGTCAGGAGGCGGGGTGTCGGACGTGTGCTCTTCGTCTCCCGTAGAAGAAGGGGCAGCCGCACCCAACAAAACGGCAGCGGTGATGTCCTTGACTGGGGCGTCCACAGCGTCCAAAGGCCGCTCATACTCAACGTCGGTGTCGGAATACCACTCCGCAGCGTCACAGGCAGTGTGTGGGGGGGGTTGTGGTGCAACGTTGTGCGGGACATCGACGTTTACATCGCTGTCGGGTGGTGGTGGGTGTGCAGCGACGTCAGCGCCTGAGCCGTGACCGTCGGTAGCAGGAGGTGAGGGTGGTGCGACGTGGGGGCGAGTGTCACCATCTTCTTCACCCAGTGGGTTCTTCCACGCATTCGCACTCCCCGCATTCACCATGTTATCCAACCACACTGTCTTGGCGTCAGTAATCAAGCCAACTGAGTTGAGAATCGCGTGCGGGATGGCTTCCAACTCGGTGTCCGTCCAGGCAGCCGCCAGGCCAGCAAACTGGGAGTAGTGACAGTTAACGCGGCTGTAGAAGTCCAGATACTGCCGCAGAACGTGTGGCCGCACAGCAATGTACTTGTGAAGGAGCTTGTACAGAACGGGCGTGCCATCTTGCAGCCTCTGATTCCGCAGCTTCTCCCACTGCGCCTGAGTGCCCACAAACATGACGAACATCTGGTCGCGGAGAGCAGGCCGGGATTTGTCGAACAGCGCTGGCGCAATGGCAGCAGGCCCATCACGGGGAAAGATGACCATGTGTCCCTTCAGCTTGAAGCCCTTCACTGACACGGAGCCGAGGGAGGACACCACCAGCTTGATCACGTTGCACGTCTTGTAGCCGAAGGACAGCAGCTTCTGCTCCACCAGTGTCAACGGCGGTAGTGACTCACACTTGGGCAGCTGGCCAAAGTTGAAGCCGTTGGCGATGGAGAATGGTGGTAGTTTGGGGTCCTGGCCGTAGAGAGAGCCGTGGCACGTGTCGCACAGGGCCGCAGCCCGCTTGGCCCAGTCGATGTAGTCCGCATGCAGGTACAGCTCACGGGGCTGTTCGGGGATGGACACAACGTTGAGGGCGCACTGCCACTCGGCGGGGAGGGCGCGCCACACGACCAGATCCGCGTCGCGTGCTGCCAGCAGCTGCAGTTGCTTGTCCGCAAGCGACACCACGTTGGAGTTGCCAAATGTCCACTCACCGCAGGACGCACAGGCGTTCATGGCCATGAACGGGTTCATCGTCTCTTCGTACTCACGCAGGAGAGAAGCGCAGTTGCGAAGCATCTCCTGCCTCAACTCCTCGAAGGGAATCGTGGGCAAGGGATCCGCAGAGCGACCGGACGCCTCCCACAACGCCGTCACCGCAGCCGCCACACTTTGCTCGTACTTTTGAATATCGATGGTGGAGGGGCGAGGCTGCGGAGCATCTGTGGCCAGCAGGGTGTGGTCCAGCCAGTTGTGAAGCGGTCTCTGGGTGGCCCTCTCCTTGCGGTTTATGCGGTGTCTTGCGGCGTCGCTCTTCATCACACGTGCTCTGGCCTTGATTTGTTGACTCAGAAACGGGTCGGAATGTCCATCTCGGCGCGCTTGCTCCTACACGTCGTGCACACAAAAAACGGTCGCGAATCGAATATCAGCAATGATTACACACAACACATACCAGTCGGGTTAAATTGCTTTGGCGGGGGGCACTGGTTGTTTCCGTTGCAGGGGCAGCCTCACATGGAGCAGGTGGCGGCCCAGATGCGCATGGCTGCGTGCCATCCACCGTACCAGCCCCCGCATGTGATTGCTTTGTTGCCTGCATGCACAACACAGTGCAAGTACAGAGAATACGCGTAAGCAGGAGTGAACATGTCGCAAAAGGGATCACACAACGTACAGTCTGCGATCGCGTAACGGGGGCTCGAGGAGCGGTATTGGCAGGATTGCCACTTGGTACGACGGGTTTCGATGCTCCCTGAGGATAACAGCAAACGCATGCGTGAGCACAAGAAAAGGGGGTACGCATACACAGACAATGTCATCATACCAAATTGTCAGGATTCTTCCTAGGCCTGCCTCGTTTCCGCTTCTGTTCCACAGCGTGAGGCGCAGCTTGCTGCGAGGTACTGTCTGTTCGATTGGTTGGTAGCCCAGTGGGTGCAGGAGGCGGAGGTGCAGAACGGAGCGCATCCGTGTCAAAGTGGAATGGGGGGTTGGCTGTGGGAGGCGCCAATGCCTGCGCACATCAAAATGCAAGGATGTGCAAATGATGCACACCGACACTGCGACGCAGGGAGAGAACTGGGGCGTACCACAGCTTGATCAGCATCGCAACTGTTACTGTCGAGGGGAAGTTCCTGCAGGCGCTTGTAGTTCCACGGGAGCAGGTCCAAATCTGCGTGTACAAGTGCATCGTGGAACATGTCGTCCCAACCGGCAGGCGCCACCAGCGCGCTATCCGCGGGGGAATCGGGGGCAACAGGCGAGTCGCCATTGTTGGTGACGCCCGCGCGGGAAGATGGCGGAGGCGGCCACGGCTGCTAATCACAACATCCAGACACACAGATCAGTTACGTCTTGGACGCACAATCGCCGTGACAACATACCGGCGCGGAATCATCGCAGTCGGTGTTGGAAGCAAACGGCGCTTGACGCTCCCCGTCCTGGAGTTCCTCCTCCGCGGCAAATCCATCAGACGAGTGCAAGAAGGAACGGACATGAGAGTGTGCAGCGTCAGAAGGAGGGGGTGAAGAGGCGACGCCAACGGCTACAGGTGCCCGCGCGCCTAGGGGATGCGCCCCACGTGCTTCATCTGGTGGCCGATCCCGCTTCTTCCCCGCCCTTTCATGCGACGTTTGCATCGTTCCCTCCGTATGCTTTGTGCGCGCAACGAGCTGCGCAGCACTGGACGCCGGATCACGACTGTTCGTCTCCATGCGTAGCAGTTCGAAGATTCTCGAGCGGACGCGTTCTGGAAGGTTCCACGTCCCCCGCTGCGCTGACGTCATCGGGCACTCACAATTTTTTTTCCAAGCTCTCTCTCTCTCTTCTTCCTCTCTCTCCCATGTCGTCCAACTCAACCTCAACCACGCGTCGTGGACTCGTGGATCGTCTGCGCGTGGGGGCTCGGAGCCCAAGGACTCACGCAAGCGCAAGGCCGAAGCGGTATGATTACTCCCTTTTTTCTGTGCGCTGTATCTGCTCTTACGTGGACTGTGGGTGGCAGGACGCGCCTCTTCCAGAAGCTGAGGAGGATGGTGCGGGCCATTCGTCTCTGGCGCCCGTGCAGACTGACCGTGGGCTGCCTGGCCCCTGTGGCGTTACCACAAGCCAGACGTCAGCTACATCTGATAACCAGTCAGGCGTCGCTGAGGCAGATTGCCCTCCTGGCGGTGTGCATCAGGCGCAGCCATCCGGCCTCGCAGCCACGCAGAAGGGCGGGGCCAAGAGGCTCGTGCGTGTTGGTGCCACATCAGCTATATCTCAGGCGCACACCAGGGCCCTGTCAGACATCACGCCCGAGACACCGGGCCCGGCCTTCGTCGCCATGTACGTGCGCTCTCGTTTAGCGGGTGCTGTTACGTATGGCATGTGTGCTGATAGTATGTGAGCTCTGCGTGCAGGATTGACCACGTCTCGCCACTGGGGTCGTGGCACAATGACAGTGGGAGCGGTGTGGTGGTCACTGTGCAAGTGCATGATGCGGCGGGCACCAAGCAGTCCGTCGTCTTCTTTAACGACGATGCTAGGGTTGCAGCTGAGTGGAAGGTCGGCGAGGTTCGTGAGTTCAAGGGCATTGCGGTAACTGCCCGTGGGGACGCCGACATGCGCTTCCCCATCTACGGCAAATTCAACATGAAGTTCACCAGCCGCTTGGTGGACGGCGCCACCGCACGTTGCATCAGGTAAGTGGCAGCGCAGATACAATGCAACCCACTATTTTGCCCTGTCTGACTGTGGTGTAAGCATGCAGGGTAGTGGAAGGGGTGCCGTTTCCCCTTGTTCCATGTGCATTTCAGCCGGCGTCAACGGCGGCGGAATCATCCAAGCCTGGACAGCTGCTGGACGTGTTTGGGCTTGTGGAAAAGCTCGACGCACCGAGAACGTACCCTTCGAGGGAGGACCCGTCCAAGACGTATTACAAGCGCGAGTTGGGACTGGCAGATGCAGGCGGAACGAGCACGGTGAAGCTTTGGTCTGAAGAGCTGGGCGCGTGTGACGAAGCTTTCGGAAAGGTGATTGGTGTCACGGCAGTGGCGGTGGACAAGGGGGACGGGACGAACGCGGGCACGGCAAAGACGCACGCAGTGTACAAGTCCACCACCTCCTCCCAGATTGTGATGTCGCCGCCTGTGCCCGTGACGGAGGAGTTTCGCTTGTGGCTGAAGAATGAGTTTGCCGCGGATCTGGAGGACGTGGGCCTTGCAGCAGACGAGCCCACGGCGTGACTTCGAGACCAGCGCCGGTGGTTTTTGGGGTCGTGTTTCAGTTGTGACTTTCTCACGTGTGACAACAATGTGAATAGATCTCCGTGACATGGCAAACTAATGCAGATAAGGGGTCAGAATACACTCATATCATACAAAGACACACGCACTAAGCTGAATCCGCACGCGCACGTTTGCACGCGATGAGCAAAGATACACAGAATAGGGCTTGGGGGCCAGCCAGCAGCGACTTCCCTCCCCATCTGTGGAGGTCAAGATACAGATGCAGTGTGCCGCATGTTCCCTCTGAGTCACGCAGGGCCGCAGGAGTCGGCGAGTCCTGATTCACAGTAAGTTGCAGCATGTGCGAAATCGACGCTCAGGCTCGAGTGGGCTTGCCGCATTCCACCTCCTCCAAATGCCTGCTTAAATGCCTGCTTGGCCTCATGTGAGAGCTCAAGCACATCCCATCAACATGACACACGGGGCGGCGGACCGCCAGACAGCGCGAGCCAAAGGAAGAGGCGAAGGGCCCACCTGTTTCCAGATGCTGGTAGGCCTGGGCGGCTCGGGCACACCGGCCTAAGCCGGGTGCCCGCCGCCGCCCTGAAATCGCATC
>NZ_JARLJK010000049.1:0-1015 GCF_031291215.1 Silvimonas sp. | reverse complement strand
CCCACAGCGTCGCGGCTCACAGGCAGGAGTGGTACAGGCTGATGTGTGGGGCGGCAGTGCCTCACGCCTTTCTGCACCTGCACCTGGACGCGGCAACACACTTTGGCAGGCGCATGGGTGCGCCAGCCACACGGCACCTGCGGCCAGGGGAGGGCCGGACGGCGTACCTGCGAGCATTGGAGGGCACGGGTCTGTTCCTGCGGCTGGTGGGAGAGGCGACCAAGGCGAAGCTGGAACAGGTTGCGCATGTGCTGCCTCAGGTGCCTGCGTCAGGCGTTCGGCAAGCGCCAGTGCGGCACCGGCTGCAGCCTGGAGCGCAGGTGACAGCGGCAACGGCGGCTGTGCCAGTGCGGATGCCTGTGCCGACACCTGTTGTTGGCCTGGGCATGCCGATCGCGTTGGGTGATGTTGGCTGTGCAGGACCAGTAGCTGTTGACATTGGTGCTGTCACTGTCATGGCTGTGCCAGCGCCAGTGGTGACAGTGGCCCGCCCTGTGCCATCGGGGAGTGGCACTGTGATTGCACCAGGGGCGGTCACATGCAATGCGGGTAGTGGCGCTGTGAGGCACAGTGTGTGGACGCCCTGGCAGGGGTCACGTGTGCAGGACGATGCGGGCACTGCGGGGGTGGCACTGGAGGGGGGCGCACCACTGAGCCCTGGGCGCGTGTGGGCAGTGATTGCCGGGCTGTGGCGTGAGGGGGAGGAGGGTGACGCTGAGTTGGAAAGTGTGCGCTGGCAGCCGGCAGAGGGGCCACTGGACCTGGAGTGTAGCAGCAGCCTGAGCGAGGAGCACCCTGCTTTGAGGTCGCCGGCCATGCACGCCGCCAGTGAGTCTGAGTAGAGGCTTTGCTGTGGGGAAAAGATAGCGGTGTGACATGTGAATGCTGAGGTGTGACGTGTAACGAAGTGGAGAGAGGAGGTGTGTGCTTGGTGATGTGACGGGGTGCTTGCAAGCGGGAGGCTTTGGCAGGGGTGACGTGAGAAGAGGTTGGAGTGTGTTGGTGGATGAGTGGT
>NZ_JARLJK010000048.1:0-3756 GCF_031291215.1 Silvimonas sp. | reverse complement strand
GTGCTCAGGCTGAGTGTCCCCACCAGCGTTTGTTTGGGCACAGGCTGCGGATGCCCGCCTGCTGTGACAGCTTGTGTCCTGCCGTGCCATCGGAAGAGATGTTGATGTGTGCCCCCCTCCCCTGTTCTGTTTGCAGTACCAATCCCGGGGAGCCATTCACGCACATGGCATGGTGCGTCTCGGCAATGACCCTGGAATCCCAGCCCTCATTCAGAAAGTAAAGTGGGGAAGGATGGCAACGCGCTGGCTTGCTGATTGGCATGGATACAGTGCGGCTCATGGCCTCAATGAGGATGGTGGCATTGACTCCAAGCCTGATGAGCCTGCGTGGCGAGAGGGGCCGTGGGCCCAACCCAATGGACCAGAAATCTCTGGCGAAACAGAAGTGGAGGGGTTGCTTGCCAGTGTCCAATCCCGGTCAGATGTGGACAAAGGCGGTGATGCTGCTGTCACTGTGGTGCCGCCGACAGTGGAGGCTCAGATGGTGGACTTGGAGAGCACTGTTGACTCGGGGTCGGGGGGCGGTTGCCAGGAGGGCAGCAGGCCCACTGGCAGAGCCACACCGCCTGCCATCGTGACTTGCGGCCTGAGTGCCCTGTCCCAACTCGTTCTTGTTCCCGTCCATTCTCCTGCCAGCCACAGTGACATCAAGGTCATGCTGGACCGCATTGTGTTTCAGCTCACAGAGGGCCTTCGTCCAGCTTCCATGACCTGTGCGCAATTTGAGGAGGAGTGGTGGCGTCTAGTGCAAGACCCTGAGGCTCGTACTGAGGGCACTGCTGCCCGGGAGAGATACACAGCCCTTCTGTTAGATCCCACAGCCATCATGAGCGGGCAAGAAGATTGTCGTGAATCTGCTGGCAGTCTGTTTGATGCAATGCTGCAGATGCAGCGGTGGCAGAAAGAAGTGACAAACATTGATCCAGAATCGTTGGAATGCCAGGCGCTGTGCTACCTCCATAATGAAGTGGGTGAGGTCGTTGCTGCCTTTCCAGCGGTTGCTTGGGCCCCCAGAACAGCATATTATACTTCCAACGCCGCTGTTTTCCAAAAGGAAGTTGATGCGCGGCTAGCGGCCATGGTGGCCACGCTTGATCAGCGGGAAATATGGGAGGAGCTGGAAGAGCTGTTAGACGGCCTGGATGGATCAGAGACTGAGGTTACTGTGGATGAGCGAGTGGTACCGCCACAGGAACTTGAGGTTTGTAGAGGCCTCCAGGCTGCCCGCCGTGCCTGCCCCAGATTGTTGGAGATGATAGCTGGTGCGGGGCCACACTGCAGTGTCTCAGCTGGCAGCCCTGTGGAGGCACGTGTGGACCTGTGCATTCGTGTCTTGGACTTGCCAGCGGGACTTGCCAGTGGAGGGGCATGTTTTTCACAGCTATCTACAGCGCTGTGGCAGGTTGCTGCTCAGTTCTGCGGGGGCACAGCAGAATGTGATGACTGCCTTGTGTGCCATGCCGCCAGGGCTGGCGCTGACCTGCCAGTCTCTCACAACCCGGTAGTGCGGCCTGTGGTGTGTGTTTGCCCGGGCCAGTGCACGCCTCTGGGTGACACCTCAGCATTCGTCAATCATGTTGTGTCTGCTGCCACAGCGCTGAGGGCTTTGGACGCATGCATCGTTGGGCAGGTGCCACGGCCCAATAATGCGCCTTCTGACTCCGAATCGCTGGGCGGACACTCCGTTCTGATTGATGTGTCCAAGCTTCCCTCACACCTTTGCCTGGCCAGCGTGTGGTCTGCCCTGCATGACAGTGCGCAGCTGTTGGAGGGGCAGTACGCCGCTGCTGCTGAGCCTGCAGCCCTCCCTGCAAGCCGCAGTGTCCCCAGTCTGGCGGTGCCTGGGCGCCAGGCCACTGTCAGCAGCACAGGGGCGGGTGTCTCTGCCTGGAAATCAATTGACCAGCAACTGCAGGAATGCGGCTCGCCACCACTGTTTGCGTTTTTGGCAGGGATGTGGGCAACGGTTGGGAAGTGGCTGTCCCTTGCTTGTCCTGTCAGGGGTGAGGAGGCAAACGTGCTGCTCAAGATGAGCGGACTCTCACGGGCGGCTGTGGAGAGGTTTGACAGTGAGTCCAAAGTGGCCCAGGGCCCTGGTGAGCTGGATGCAACTGGCGCCGCTGTCACGGCGAGGATTGCTCCCAACGTCCGGTTGATCAGGCCACGTGAGGTGGCGCTGGTCACAAAAAGCATCCGTGCTATTGTGACGCAGCTGGCAGTGCAGCTTGGTCGTCATGTTGGCGCCAATGATCTCGAGGAGTTTGTGGAGATCGCTATACACTCTGAGGAAGCTGACCATCACTCCGAGTTTGAGTTTCAAGTTGGGAGCGCTGCTGAGACTGTGTTTGCTGCGCTCCAGAGCTTGGTGGACTTGCTGCACAGGCTGGAAGATGTCACAGCACGGAGCCGGCTTGCTGGAAATGCGGGACACGTGGTCCAGATTGACGACTGGGGCTACATCATGTTCTGGTTTCAAGAGTCGGGCCCAGCCACCCTTGACCGTTTGGCTGCGTTGAGCTCTGAGACACGGGCATCACACGCCACTGTCACTGGCCGTGGTCAGGAAGCAGGTGTCACTGCCAGCGAATCTGTGTCACCTTCTGGTAGCTGCTCTGCCACCGACCTGGCGGAAAGCTTGAGACCCCTGCATGCCGCTGTGTCTCAGCGGTGGCCAGAGATTGTGGGCGTCATCCGCCACTTGGGCTCGCTGTGGAAGTCATGGCGGGCGCCCTTGGCTGCTGTGGTGCGGTGGCCTGAACACTTCAAGGAGCTGTGTTGGACCGCACCCCACGTACCTCCCCCTGCTGCCGATGGTGCTGCTTGTGCCCTCCAAGAGGCTGTCAGCGACATTGAGCTCTCCCTCCACACGGATATCTCCCGGGGCCTGGCTGAGCTTTGGCCCATTGTGGATGTTCTAGCTTTGGCGCTGGTTTCAGTTGACTCGAGAGAGGCGTTCCTGGCCGCAACCTGCTCTGGGGATGTGTTGGAGGAGGATTTGCGGCTGTGTCCGCTTGGCCGTGCAAGCTACTCGCACGCTCAAGTTGTGTTCACCCTGCTGTATGCTCTGATGGCGTTGGGATCGCACATGCACACTTTCTGCGAAAGCATCATCACAACACCAAGAATGAGTGAGTGTGGGACCAGTGTCAGAAGAGTACTACAGCCTGGCTTCATTCCTGCTGCATCTCGCCGCATCTGTGAGTGTGTTGAGGGGATTCGTGGCAACGTGGCCCAGTATTTTGACGTACTGGAACGATTTCTCGTTTCTCTTGCGGATGCTGGTGCTGATGCTGATGCTGACGCGGTTCAGTCACTCCGGGAATGCCTTGGGACAAGAGAGGCCCTGGACGCCTTCCTGGGTGCGGAAGGTGGAAGTTCTGCTCGTGCTCCAGTGTGCGAGGAGGACCTCACCTATGACGCCACGGGCAGGCCCTTTGTGGACTGGAAAACTGGCCGTGGTGAGCGCCAACTGCAAGCCCTGGTGCACATTGGGCACGAAGCGGCACTCATTGCCGTCAGCTATTCAGACTGGTTGTTGTCTGCAATGATGCCAGTGCTACCGGATGGCGCAGAGCCGCTGCCAAAAGGGGACACACACAACCCCTGCCGCATCACGGTGGACCCGAACTGGGATGAGATGGAGCTGGCAAGGGACTACGCACACATGTGTGAGACTGTGATGCAGCATTTCTGCGGCAAGACGTGCCAGATGAAGTCCAACGGCGTGGTGGTTCCTGGGTGCCGCTTTAAGTGTCC
>NZ_JARLJK010000047.1:0-1981 GCF_031291215.1 Silvimonas sp. | reverse complement strand
TGGACAGCAGCGTCGTATCCGGAGTGATCGGATAGACGCCGGCTTTCGTCACCTGGCCTTCAACCGAGACCGTGCGCTGCACAGGCGATGAGATGTTGAGCGCGACTTCGGGAAAGCGGACGCCCTTGGTGTGCAGCAACTGCTTGATGGTCAGCGAAGCTTCGCCGGGGGTGTGGCCCGCCACCGCTACTTCGCCAGCCAGCGGGATCTGGATCGTGCCCGCATTGTCGACGATCACTTTGTCAAGGCTGAGGTCGGCTTCGCCCACCACGCGCAACGTCAACTCGTCGCCGGGCGCAATGAGGAAAGCCTTGCGGTCGGCCGCCTCGGCCTCGACGGGAATCTGTTTGTAGGCAGCCTCGCCAGTCGGCAAATGCTTGAACTGAGGCGTGGCGCAACCGGACAGCGAAAGAATGGCCGTTGCGACCGATGCGCCTGTAAAAATGGAAGATCGCTTCACGAGACTACTTTCTCCTTGCCAGGGCATTGCGCCCTTTCGGCGCTGCACCGAAGCCAATTTGATCTGAGGTGCCAGGCGATAATCCCGATCAGTACTCTGCGCCGTATATTGCTTTGCACAATAGATCGCAAGTGTGGTTGCGCGATCTCACTGTCCCGTATTTATAACGCTTGGCCGCTGTGACACAGGTGTAAGAAACGCCACGGCGACGCCCATTATCGTGGCAAGGCTCATGGCGCGCGTGGGATAATCAACCAGTGCGTGAAGGCCGATTATCACAAGGGTTCCGATACTGAACAGGATTTGCGCTCGCTGGATCGGATCATGCTGCACTGCAGCAGCCTGGCGCCAGGATGCGCGCGCCAACCAAACCAGAACGATCAATGTCAGGATGATCGCGAGCCACCCGGCCGGGCCGCATTCAAGAGTCCATTCGAGCCAGTCGTTATGCGCACGGTTCACAAACAGCGGGTTGACCGATTCCAGCCGTTCAATAGCCAGATACGCATTCAGAAAGGTGCCAATGCCGGTTCCGGCAGGCCAAGTCTTGCGGATCGCCAGAAGCGTGTCCATCCAGAAACCCCAGCGCCCGCCGGTATCGTCGCCAAAGCGACCGATGGCGGTTTGAATTGCGGCACTGCGTGACAGACCATATCCCGCTATCGCAATGGTTGTGACCGTACCGGCAATCCACAGGCGCAGGAACTGGACCTTGCGCTTCAGTCGTGGCCACAGGATCGCGACGACAAAGGCAAAGGTGATCGGCAGTAACGCAATCCCGGCGCGCGAACCCGTCATCAGCACGCTGATCGCCATGACGATGATGACGCCAAACACGACCGGCATGTTGAGCCGGCCAAATTCAAGGCGCCTGACGCGTACCAGGCTGGCCGTTGCGGTGGCGAGCATGCCGATCTGCAGGACGTCGGCCTGGGCATTGCGGTTCGATTGAAAGCCGCCGAGCCAGCCGTCACTGTATAGCTGATACAAGGACCAGGTTCCGCCTGCGAAGCGCACAATTTGCAACGCGCCCAGCGCGATCGAGGCAATCGCGACGAGCGCCAAGGCCAATGCGACGCCGGATCGGCCCTGCAAATCAAGCCGGGAGATGTAAAGCATGGTCGCGATCGGGGCGAGTGTCCCCAACAGTGAGGCAAATGTCTCTGGGGGTTCGACTGTCAACGGCATCCATGCCGAACCCGCGCCGATAAGGTCAAGCGCGGCGGCTTCGATCTCGCGCCCCGGAAGAATTCGCCAGATCGACGGGGGAAGCGGAACCAGTTGTGCCAGAAAAAGCAACACGAGGGGTGTCGCTGCCAACCACGCGCCCACGGGCACGGGGGGCAGTCCGGCGGAGGTGTCGGGAGCGACAAAGATGACCAGAAGCAGCGCTGCGGTCGCAACTTCAAGAATCATTTCCGTTTGCGGGTTCAGGGTGCCGCCACCCCCGAAAACCATCGCCACAACGACCAGCGCGACGCCGATCAGCGTGGAGTATCGGGGCATTTCGAAGTGCCAGCG
>NZ_JARLJK010000046.1:0-1392 GCF_031291215.1 Silvimonas sp. | reverse complement strand
CGTTCCATCACTCGCCAAAAAGCATGACTGTGCGTCCGTGCGCGTCAAACACTCACCAGCATACACCATGTCGTCCAGATTGATCGATGAAATGCGTTGTGTGAGTGAAATCATTCTATTTGAGTGCGTTTGTTTGTCGTTTGCTCGATGGACCTTGACACTAAATCTTTATTTTAGAAGATAGATTTAGAGTGAGGGTCCACCAGCTGGCCCATCTAAGACACACCCTTCAAACGTGCTCGAAAGTGCCTCACCGAACAGCCCTGCCGGTGGGCGGTGCAGCAACGTGAAGCGGGTAAGCGAGGCCTCACATGTGGCTGACGATTTTCATCTCGGAAGGACACTGCGCCCAAGTTCCTGCGCTCGCAAGGTTGATGACTGTGTATTCGTGCGCGTCAAGCTGACTGGACGCACGTGCATGCTACTGACTGTTATTCTACTGCCGCGTGCTGCCGCCGCATTGCTGTCGACGATGTGTACTTAGCCAGCTTCTCGATCGACTGTATGGGTAAGCATCTGGCAGTGCAATCGCCCGGCTGAAAGAGCACTCGCACGGCGCGCTGACGACGTCCCGCTCGTAAGCCCGGCCTGTCGGCGTGTTTGGTTGCCGGTATGGCACACTGTGCGACTGGTGTTCGTTGGTTACGATTCGTCGATGATGTTCGGCGTTGGCATCTCCTGTCGGCACGGCCCGTCGGCACGGCCACACCAGTCGGCTCCTTATATGGGTGAACGGATAGAAGATCAGAGGCCGGATTGAAAGATCACTCGACGCCTCGCTTGGTAATGACCAGGCGTGTGTTGCGCAGATGAGTCGGTGCGGTTGGCCGCACGATGGTGGCATCGGTGAGCAGCCGCTCGTCGCCACGGGTCAGCAGTCGGTCACCGCGCTCGCTATCGTGGAAGACTTGCTCCTGCTCCTTGGTCGAGCTCGATGCTTGTAGTCGGGTCGACAGTGACGGTCGTCGCCACCACCGAGTCGAGCAGCGACTCCCGCACCACCGTGTAGCCGACGGAGTGTGCGAGATACGCCAGGCTCGCCCGCGATGCGGTGGTGACGGGACGTTGCAGATGCACCGGCCGGTGCCTGGCCGAGGCACGCCTGGAAGTGATCCTCGAATCGTGACTCGTGGACGGTGTTGCGTGCATGGCAGCCGAGGCAGCTGTCGGAACGTAGGCTGAGTACCGGCAGCACGCCCAGTCCAGTCGGCTGTGCAGCGCCAGACATATCTGCTCGTCGGTCAGTCGGTACGCGCGCTCCGTTGGCAGCACAGTGAGAAACGCACCACTCTGCGTGGCTGCACTCAGGCTGGTGACGATCGACTGCTGGTAGAGACCGAGCGAGGCGAGCGTCTGCTCGTGCAGTTGCAGTCCCAGCGCCTCGGTGGTGCG
>NZ_JARLJK010000045.1:0-1893 GCF_031291215.1 Silvimonas sp. | reverse complement strand
GTCAGCTATTTCCTCGTTTTCAAATGGAGCTAGCACTATGGAGAAATTGGTTGAAGCGGGGAGAAGGGCGTATCTGGTGTGATTTACAGGCATGCTATCGATTGCACCGTTGAACTATTTACTATGCGACGGACAGTAGCGGGCGCACAAGCGAGGCCAAACCAGCAACGGTCACAGACCGTTGGAGCGCAGTCATTCGCCGACCTAACGGGAACAGCTTGCGCTTACATGCGGAATGCGGGTGCAGGCCTGCTAATAGAATGCTACACATATACAGTCTTACTCCTTGTTCAATGCCCATGCATTATCTTGTCCACCAGGCGTCGGTATCGCACCGTGCGCCTGTCACACTCTAGGTGCACGACCTGCCCCATTACCTGTCGCAATACCTGCGACTGTGCCTATGTGATAGGTACAGTGTCGAGAACAGGCTGTATTAGCATGTGTCGACAATGTTAGCTAGCACGCAAGCTGTTGTGACTTCTGCTCCCAATACATAAATAGCGTTCAGTTCAACTTACTACTTAGTCTACGATGAACAGGACACTGCGTATGAGCGGACACCGACGTTTGACTAAACGTGAACCAGTCGTCGCCAGTCAACGGTCGACCGTTGGAGGAGTTGTGAGCCACGCTAGTCTAAGAGATACTTTGCAAGATCAATCAGTGTCATCAACACGATGCTTAGTTGTGCAGACCAGTCAACGATGCCGATACGTGACCGCTACCCCTACCACCACGGCCGCTGCCAGCTGCTGCTGCTACTGAGGCAGAAGTCCATTCTGACGTCAGCTGCCACCGGAAGCAGCCCCAGCCACGCGTCTATGCAGTGCTGTCAGCGGGCTGATAGCTCCTAGCCTGCTGCGAGTCATGTGCTGCGCTGCATCACAACGCTCTTGTGTTCCCGTCCCAATCCTTCTCTTCGTCTTCTCTCTTGCATTGCTTGTCTGTTTTCTCTCTGTTCGTGCCACGCCTTAGGCAAGCGATGTGCATTGCTCATCGCGCGGTGGGGCCGGCCTCTGCCTATTCACTGACAGACGTGTCAACATGCGGCATCAGTCACACCCTTCCAGCGCGTTCTCATTCCACGATTACCATGATCTGCAGCGCGGCTGCAGCGCGTCCTGCTGCACATATTCGGAACACGCCGCGTCCAGGTCCATCCGCCTTGATCAGGGGGCGGTGACCGACGCTGCCACGTGTCCACGCGCACTCTGCGCGTTATGGTCTGGTGCGCCACTCTGCTGCTGACAGCGTGGCTGCACCAGAACCGGAGTCACTGCGGCTCGCGGCGCATGTTGCGCCGAGCTTCTCGCCCAGTCCATGTGGTGGCGACGGCATTCGATGCTCGTCCCACAGCGGCGGCAGTCCATCGACATTGCCTCGCCGCATACTCGCTGCCATGCGCGCATATCGTCAGCGCGGCGGCAGCGGCTCCAGCGGTATCGAACCGCGAGTCTGCTCCAGCGAAGGCATTGCGCGAACCGTGACAGGACATCGCGCTCTTCACGAGCGGGAGCCAGCTGCAGCGACGGGTGACCTCGTCGTCCCACCAGTCAGCCGCAGCGGCGTCGAGTGGCGGCGTACTCCGGACGCAGCGTCACAGCGGCAGCCAGGAGGGAAGAGTCGCCCTACGATCAGTAAGTGGCGGGGCGGGACGACTTACTTGCGACTTCGAGAGGAGAGTAAGTGATCCCATCCGGGTCAGCCAGGAGGGACGACTTACTTTCGACTTCGAGAGGAGAGTAAGTGATCCCATCCGGGTCAGCCAGGAGGGAAGAGTCGCCCTACGATCAGTAAGTGGCGGGACGACTTACTTTCGACTTCGAGAGGAGAGTAAGTGATCCCATCCGGGTCAGCCAGGAGGGAAGAGTCGCCCTACGATCAGTAAGT
>NZ_JARLJK010000044.1:0-2288 GCF_031291215.1 Silvimonas sp. | reverse complement strand
TCGCCAGAGTTACCATGCTCCCGGGCCCCGACGATCCCATTCCTACCCAATATCGCGCGGTTACAGCGCACGATTTTCGTAAAGTTCCAAGAATAGTCTCATGCATTTTTCATCAAATAATTTTCGTTCGATTTCAAATAACCCCGCAATTTTTGCATCGCCTGCCCTGGGCAGGGGATTCGCTTCCAACCCGACGCGCCATGCCACGCCCCAGGGCGGCACGCTGTCCCGGGCTGAATTGCAGCGGATCGTCGCCGGCATGGTCGGCTGAATGCGCTGACCCCCGGCTTTTAGCCGGGCCATGAAAAGCCCTTTCCGGCATGGACCGGACAATGAACGGCCCCGTCCGGCACATGCCGGACAAAGAAAAGGTAATGCTCATGTCCGGTACCAGCGAATTCTATCTGGCCTGTGCGGCGCAAAGCCTGCGCGATGCCGATGCCAGCACGTTGACCAATGTGCGCGATCGGTGCCTGCGTTCGGCAGCGTCATGGCAAGCCATGGCCGTTCGCGCCGCAGAGATCGAAGCCAACCGCCGCGCCCGCGAAAAACGCGCGCCGGACGCCGTGGCCGATCTCGGCGACCCTGTTTCCAGTTGATCGAATGCCTTGGGCCCGGTGCCCAAGGCGGCCGTTCGGCAGGGACAGATCTTCGGCACTGGTATCGGCGCATGCTCGGCAGCGTGGACACATTCGAGTCGCTGCTTGATGCGAAGTCGTATGGCCGGTCGCCCCAAATGCGGTCACTCAGCAGGGTGTTGGAGCGCCTCGATACCAGTCGTTCGTTCACAAGATCACCCGCGTAACGTTCTGCCCCAGCGTCTTCCCGGCCTTGAGTCAAGAAAAAGCTTATTCTTTGGCGCAATTTGGTGTTGCGGCACCGCAACTCAAATAAGAAGCTCATACATCTAGCAACGTAATTCCCCGGAAGATGATGAATGGCGGTTGACGAATTCCAATCCGCTCAAGATAGTCACGTCCCACGAGTTCTCGTTCAAGTTTAAAGGATTCATTTCTTGCCATCATGTCGTAGAGTTCAATATCTTGGTCGCGCGACAGCATCTTTACAATCGCCTGTTTTACCGTGAAATCAGTACGCAAACCAAAGTGAATTGCGCTGAGTCTGAAGTTCAAGGTATTCACTCCAACCTTGTCAGAAATATCGCGCCACTCCTGCTCGTAAGCCCACTCGTCCGACTTTGCGTGGAAGTAATTCTGCCGTACTTGCTCCTTTGCGTCCGCGTTCCCTTCGATCTTCCAGCGCAGCAACTGGTACGCGCTCACCGCCCTAGGCGCCTTGTAGTCGATCGGGCCAAGCGAAGGCACGGCCATCAGCGATGTATCGTATTCAAGGCATAGCCCTCTATGGTGATCGCCATAGTGGCTCCACATGAGAACCGATGAATAGGTTTCGGACAGCGAAAAAACGCCGTGAGCGGCCATCTCCCTGCGCAGGGTGCGCAATATATACATTTCAAGCAACAAGCGCAGGTTAAGCTCTTCGCCTTCCGGAGTATTCGGCTCATCCTCAGAGGGCTCGGTCGCGTTATAGCGCAGCGTGTTAATTTGCCTTTCGATGCGATCGGACGTTTCGCCACTCATCTCCAGCATTCGACTAAGCAGGCGTACCGCATCATCGGTGCTGATATCCAGGTCCAGCGTCGGGTTGGAATCTAAGGGATCATTGAATTGCGTAGGCGATGCATGAAAGATCTCCGCCTCGTTGATCGCGCGCAGCGAAAACACATTGAAGGGGCAATATTTGTAGAGCTTGGTGGGCAGCATAATGGGTCAGACCTATTAGGCAAAATGCCAAACTGGATAGTACCCATAAATTCAACGATCGCCCAGTTCTTGGCAAGCTGCCAGTGCGAATGACGGCTTACCTCCAATACGAGCCGTTCAGGCAACATTGCAATCTGCCCACGCGGCCTGACCAATCAGCTTCGGCGCTGACCGATAGCCCTCGTCGAAATCGCCGCACGGCCCCCACGTAAATCCTGCCCGGGCCGTTGCGCAACGGTCCGGGCAAGGGGATGCGTCCCGTCTCTGGCATCGTTTTACATTATGTCCTCTTCCATCGCCCCGAGCCCCACGGGGTGCGATGCGTCGGCCTTTGATCGCGACTGCAACGGGCCTGCCACGAATGATCGCGGCCCGGTGTCATCAGGTCGGCGGGTCGGGAGCGCACCCTCGCGGTTCCCGACGGATAGCAGCTGCCAGGACTACCCATGCCCTGTGCAACCCTCCGGAGCTATGGCCAATCCGCCTGTCGCATCTCTTGCCTTC
>NZ_JARLJK010000043.1:0-2041 GCF_031291215.1 Silvimonas sp. | reverse complement strand
GCATCCCTTTCGTCAACCCACTATGGGCGACGCTCTTCCGGTGCGTAAGCCCTGGATGCAGGAGTGTAGCTCAGTTGGTAGAGCATCGGTCTCCAAAACCGAGGGCCGTGGGTTCGAGTCCCCCCACTCCTGCCATTTTCTTTCAGAAGCTGTTATATTTCAGTTCGTCAGGAAGGGGTGGCGGTGGCCGCTTTTCCAGCGGCAGCTAATTCGTCAATTTGAGAATCAATTTCTGGGGTGCGTTCAAACCGCTCGCCTCGGAGTCTTTGCTTGGCAAATGCCGTATGAAAGTGACGCTCAAGGATCGGGCAGTCGGCGGGCAATCCTTGACGACCAGATCGAAATCACGGGCGGTAGAGGATGTCCTCTCGATCGGCGGTCAATGCGCCCCCTGGATTTCGTTGAGCACCGATTGAGCGATGAACGCGCTGCGGGTCAGGTTGCGCTCGGTCGCGGCTCTGTCGATCGCGACCAGCATGCCCCGGTCAAGCGAGATATTGGCGCGAACCACTTTCCCGTCGTTACGCACGTAAGGAACCGCAACGATGAAAGCGCCGGCGGCCAGATCGGCAGCCGCAGCGCCTTGCACTTCGTCGAGGCGCATCGGTTGCACGAACGGGGTATCTTCGAACCACAGGCTCAACGCCTCACACGCGTTGGGCACGATGTCCTTCACGTCATCCGCAGCCGAAAAACAGCCGGGCAGATCGGGGAAAGACACGCCCCAGGCGCTATCTTCATCCTTATGCACGATGGCATAAAAATATTGCATGTCGCCCTCCTTGGCGCCGGTCGGGTGGGTCAGAGCCACCCGGCCATCTTTGCTATGTTGCGAGCGGTGCCCAGTGGCAGATCCTTTTTCGGGTGCGGAACAATCACGACCCGATCGGCTTTGCGGAACTTGTGATGCGAACCGGCGATTTTCACCAGTTCGAACCCTTCGTCGACAAGGCGCTTGACGATCTGCCTGCTGTTTCGCTCCATGCGCAAATATATGCACATGGCGTGGGCGGTGCGCAATGGTGAATGCGCAAATAATTGCGCATCTCGTTCTCGCGGGTTCGGTAATTGTGGGTTTGCCGAGGGCCGCGCCTCTGTTCGGGGGCTTCCCATCCCGTTGCGACAGTCGTTTGCCGCATGAATCTGCATCCGCGCGTCTTTGGGTGGCCGTTGGCAATGGTCTGTTAACACGTATTGCCAAAAGGTGACCGTATGGTGCTGAGGCAAGATCAGGTGAGCGACGGCGAAGGTCGCGTGCTGCGCGACCGGGCTCTGTGGGCTTTTGTGGGCGCCGCGACCTATTTCCTGATGGCCACGGCGACGATTGTCCTGACCAGCGACGGGCGCAGTCATGCCACCGTCTGGCCGGCGGATGCGGTCATCCTGGCGCTGTTGTTGTCCCGGCCACGGCGTGACTGGTCTGCGTTGCTGCTGGCGGGATGGTTGGCCAATCTTCTGGCCAATGGCGTGGCGCGCGGCTGGTCGGGCGGCATCGTGTTCTATGGCTTGATCAACATGGCCCAGACGGCGATGGCTGCCTGGTGTATGGATCGTTCGCGGGCGAGCGAGGAAATCCTGGCCGATGGGCGCACGATGGTGCGTTTCCTGTTCGGCGCGGGGCTGGTCACGCCGGCGTTGGGGGTGGGGGCCGGGGCGCTGGTCTCGGCACTGACCTATGGAACGCCCATGGGGATGTCGTTCCTGCGCTGGTATGGCAGCAACGCGCTTGGGTTCGTCATTTTCACGCCTTTTTTCAAAGCGCTGTTTGACGGAAGCTATGCCCGCGCGATCAAGGCGCAATCCCCCGTCGGGCATGCGCGCGCGCTGGGGCTGTTTGCGCTCCATGCGGCGGTGACGGTTGTCGTTTTTGCCCAGAGTGGATTGCCGATCCTGTTCCTGCCGTTTTCCACGCTGCTTTTGCTGTCGTTCGGATCGGGGCGGCTGTCGACTCAGGGCGGGGTCATTCTGGTCGCGGTGATCGGTGCGATGGCCTCGCTGCACCAGGGCGGGCCGATGGCTCTGATTCATCAGGGGCCGGTGT
>NZ_JARLJK010000042.1:0-2655 GCF_031291215.1 Silvimonas sp. | reverse complement strand
CGCCATCCGGATAGCACGGTCGCAAATGTCAAAAACAGAAAATCCACTAGAATCAAAAGTTTCTAGTAGCCCGAAAAGATTCTGACATTTGCGCGCCACCTAGCCGAGGGCGGTAGCAAATGTCAGAATCGGACCACTAGCGCGGAGTGTGCGGCGGTGAAGCTGAGCAGCGATACTGCCTGGTCAATTGCACGAAACCGTTCGCAACGATCACGTCCAAGCACGACCCAACCATAGTCGTGATCGAAACGGTCCCAAATAATCAAGCCGAGCAGGCGGTCACCGTCCGTGGCGAACCATCCCGCTTCCTGCACGAGCATGACTATGCGTGGACTTCGGATGTATCCCGCAATAGCGTCGAAACGACGATTGCTGATTGCGTGCATATAACCTCTTGTTTGCCACCATATGTGGCAGATTCGATCTTAGAGGTTTGTCCGTTAAGGTCCAGCTAACCAATCTCTGGAATGGCTTTGGGAAGTGTTCATTAATGGAGGGAAGCTTCCGATGAGCAGAGCGAAGGCTTTGGACGTCCGTTTGGCCAGCGGGGTCGGTCTCCTAAGGATCTCGGGCCGTGCGCAAATCTGTCGCGCCTCGCTTACTGCGCCGGCATTGTTCCGGGGCGCAGATAGGCAAACATATGAGCGACGAAGTCGGCCTTTCCAAGGTCGATCCCCTCTGCGCGCAGAATCGCATAGGCAGTCATCACGTGAAAATAGAATTGCGGTATCGCCCAGTCGCGCACGTATTGTTCTGCCGTAAGGTCGAAGATCATGCCCATGGGAAGCGCGTGCGCAATCGGCGTTGCTGGATCCACCTCAAGCGCCTTTGCCGCAGTCGCCTCCACAAGTGCAACGGTCTCGGCTATTCTGGCTTGCGCATCAGCCATCGAGCCGGGATGTTCCCCTGCGTTCCGCCCCTCGTTCAGCAGCGTGTCTACCGAGGGCGAAAACGGCTGACCTTGCAACCGGAATATGCCCTCTTGCGCCTGCACACAGGCGAAGCGGATCTGGGTAGCGAGCGGGAACATGTCGGGAGCGAGGCGAGCCGATAATAGCTTCTCCGCTCCAGCGTCTGGCTTCTGCGCAGCCGCCTTGGCAAGCCAGACTGACAACGCCTTCAGCATCTGCACGTAAGTTGGTATGAGCACGTCTGGCAGCGTCACAACGGTTCCTTCCCGTAGCCAGTCATGATTTCAGACTCGCATGGCCTGTCTAGGCTCTGCGGATCGGATGGGCTAGTCTGCGTGATGAATGGTGGGCAAGTTTCGAGCGCCGGTTCAGGCGGCTTGAATGACCGGTATCAAGGCGCTTCCGGCATTTGTGGTAGCCTTTTACCGCGCGCGCGGCTTGACCGGCGCAGGATGCCTTGCAAAAGTCGGCCATGGCTTCCGAAAAGACCCTTAACGCCAAGAATCTGGCTGCGCTTGGTGCGGAGCGTCTGGCTGAGTTGCTGATCGAATTGGCGACCGGGGATGCAACCGCAAAGCGCAGATTGCGGCTTGAACTGGCCAGTCGCAGCGGTGGCGGTGATGTCGCGGCAGAAATACGCAAGCGACTCGTTGCGATTACCCGGTCGAAATCCTTTGTCGACTGGCGAAAGATCAGGCCGCTGGCCCAGGATCTCGACATGCAGCGGTCGGCAATCATGGATCATGTGGCACCGACCAAACCCGCTGAGGCCTTTGATCTCCTCTGGCGGTTGCTGGAGATGGCGCCATCGATCTACGAGCGGTGTGATGACAGCAACGGGACGATCGGCAACGTCGTCGCCACCGCCCTGGAGGATCTCGGCACGGTTGCCGGGCGTGCGGCACTGGCCCCTGCCAGACTCGCCGAGCGGGTCTTCGCAGGAGTCTGCGCCAACGATTACGGCCAGTTCGACGGTTTGATCGCCCTGATGGCAAAGCCGCTTGGACGGGAAGGACTGGAAACGCTCAAGGCCATGTTCGAGGGATTGGCCGCCAAGCCGCCCGCAAAGGCGCCACCGGGCGAGCGCCGCGTGATCGGGTATGGCATGGGCGGCCCTCTCTACGAGGACGATTATCTTGCGAGGAACCACGCACGGACAGTCCAGTCGGCGCTGACCGAAATCGCCGATGCGCTGGGCGATGTCGATGGATACATCGCGCGCTTTTCACCGGAAGAACGCGCCAACCCGGCTATCGCCGCGCGGATTGCAGAGCGCCTTTTGGCGGCCGATCGGGCGGCGGAGGCCATGGCGGCGCTGACTGCCGCCGAACCCGAATTCAGGAACGGCAGGCATTGGCCCGATTGGCAACGGGTCCGGATCGAGGCACTCGATGCCCTGGGACGATCGGACGATGCCCAGAGCGAACGCTGGGCCATCTTCGAGCGCACGCTGAATGCCGAATACCTTCGGGCCTATATCAAGCGCCTGCCCGATTTTGACGACGAAGAGGTGGAAAACCGGGCTTTGGCCTATGTTGGCCGATATGCAGGATTCAGTCAGGCGCTGGCCTTCCTGGTCGATTGGCCGGCACACGACCCTGCTGCCAAACTCATTCTGGCGCGCCATGGCGAACTCGACGGCAATCACTATGAGCTGCTGACCCCTGCAGCCGAAGCGCTGGAGCAACGCCATCCGCTTGCCGCCACGCTGATGCTGCGCGCGATGATCGACTTTTCGCTCACT
>NZ_JARLJK010000041.1:0-3076 GCF_031291215.1 Silvimonas sp. | reverse complement strand
GCGGTTTGCGCCGCACGCAGATCGCCGACGCGGTCGCCGCCAACGATTCCGACTGGCGCCTGATCGACGGCGCCAGCCGCGACACCCGCGCCGCAATCGCCGCCGCATGGAACGACTGGCTCGCGCAAACGGCCGCCGCCACGCGCTATGCCAATGCCGCAATCGCCGCACAAAAAGCCTATGACGGCGCGCTGATCCAGGAACGCGAAGGCCAGATCACCACCTTCGACGTGCTGCAAATGGCGCTGGAAGTGCTGACCGTGCGCAGCAGCGCCAACACCGCCCAGTCCGCCGCCATCAGCGACGTCGCCCGCATCATGGCGCTGATCGGCGCGCTCGAACCCGGCGCCGTGCTCCCCGGCGAACCCCGCTACGACGACAATCGCCACTATGACAAAGTCCGCCACCGCGACGACCTCCCCCTGATCACCCCCATGCTCCGCGCCCTCGACAGCCTCCCCCTGCCGCCTGCCCACACCCGCCCAAACCGCGACCCCGCCGAAGCCGTCCCCGTCCCCGCCGCCACACTAAGCGACGGCCCCGCCGCACGCAGGAACGGTGCGTAACGTTCACTCCACCATGCAATGATGGATGCACACGGGTAGGGGGAATTCTATCGGCCGCGATGCCCTCGACGCTTCGCGCAACGGCCGGACGTGATGCGGAAGGTGACCAGATTTTTGGGATTAACTAAAACATCACCGTAACCCCGCAACTCTGCTCCTTCCTCGGGGGCAGGTCAGCTATCCCGATTTTCATAGGGCGAAGGTTGCGCGGGCTATAGGGTGGTACACAAAGATCTTCTAAAATTTCGCTGATCAGCGGAGGCCGTACTTCAACAATGATGGCTCGCAGATCCGTTAATCTCGCGCCACTAGGTTGCGCGCCGCATTGTCAAGAATGTTATCGATAACGCAAGCCGGCTGCGATGCAATATTTTGCTTGCTTCGATCCATTGAGGCCGGGATGTACGGACCAGTTGACGACGGATTTTTCGAGACTCACAACTTCGAGGCGGTTTGATGAGCTATTACTGGATACTGCTGGCAATGGCCCTTGCTCTCGTTGTTGCAACAGCAATTGGGACGAAATTAGCCAGTTTTGGCTTCCCGCTCCCAGTCGGTAAGCGGATTGGGTGTGTGGACGGCTTGCGCGGCTATCTCGCCATTTTCGTAATGTTTCACCATTATACTATTTGGCTTAGATATAATTTCGGACATCCTTGGGCGGACCCAGCATTAAATTTTTATAATCAATTAGGTAAGGCTGCAGTGGCGCTATTTTTTATGGCTACTGGTCTCGTATTTTATCCTCGTGTTGTCAGTGGGTTGCGCGCCAACAATTGGACATCAATGTACAATGGGCGATTTTTTCGTATTGTCCCTATGCTTTTGGTTTCGACATTATCAAGTGCGCTCATCGTTGCTGTAGAGTACCGGGTTCTGCCCGATCGTCACTTCCCTATAGAGGTGATCAAATGGCTTGCCGGAAAACAAGGTCCGCTGATGGGAGTAGAGGGCAGCAATCTAGTCAATGCCGGTGTTTTATGGTCGATCTGGTGGGAATGGGTATTTTACTTCGCAATCCTCCCGTTAGTCGCGACCTTGCGACTCGCCTTCAAGCGTGACACACTTTGGGTTTTGCTTCTGTTGCTCTTGGCTTTGTCATTGCTCGGGCGGTTTACGGGTCATGAAATTTTCAAGTTCATACCACTGTTTATTTTCGGCATGCTAACTGGTGAAGCAGTGTCAAAGCCCTATATTAAACATATTCTTTCAAAGCGCTGGATGGTTCTACCAGTGCTCATGGCCTTGATCGCCGGAATGACCTTGTTTCATGAGCCATATGGCTTGGTCCCGATGTGTCTTTTTGCGTTTGTTTTCCTTAGCGTTGCAGGCGGCAATGATTTGGTCGGGCTATTATCGACCCGTGGCGCACGCATTCTTGGAGAAATTTCTTTCAGTATTTATGTAATACACGGAATCGTCCTCTATGTTGCGTTTCGAATTTTCCATATTGAGCGGGTTCCTGTACTGAATTTGCCTGTACTTGCAATTTGTGCAGTCTTGGCATCGGCGCTGTGCTTCTTGGGGATAGAGAAACCAGGAATGGCACTGGGAAAATGGTTTTACCCAAGGCTGCAAGCTCAACTTGATCGTGTCTTGCGAGGCTCCAATGGTTCTGGCGCCAATGATCCCTCAATCCCAAATGCATGACAGAGCGTGCGCGGGTTGCTGCGGGTGACACTGCCTCCGTTCCTTGCGACACACCTGCTCATGCCGGATCTCGCCGATTTCGCGCGTATGCATCCCGAGATGGAGATCGTGTCGACCGGCGAGGTGGTGAATCTGACCAATCGGGAGGCGGACGTCGCGATCCGCATTGCCGCCGATCGCGAGACCCTGCCGCTCAATCTTCATGGCCTGAAGGGACCGGAGCTGTTCGCAGGCGTTTATATGTCCCGCGATCGACCGGCCGCGTGGCTTGCGCGCGCGCGGGATCCCATCCGGCCCATCGTCATCGGTGGGGATGGCATTCCGGACTGGGCCGACGCGGGCGAGGTTCGTGCGACAGGGGTTCCGTTCAGGACCCTAGTGGATTGTTTTTGACATTTGCATCCCGCCATCCGGATAGCACGGTCGCAAATGTCAGAATCGGACCGCTAGGCCCCGTGCAAGCACTGCGACGCTGCCACGGGGCTTTCCAGAGCAACCGCGAAGCGGCGGGCCGCTTTTGGCCCATCGCAGCGTCCTTCGTCGGTCACAATGGGCCCGCATTGCTCCCTCCTCAATCCCGACAAGGAACGCTTTGCGTTCCGCAAAGCTGGGGGCGCTGGGCCAAAATCGGCTCCGTCACGGTGGTGCAGATTTATTGCAGCGCGCACTAGACGCCGACGCACAGATCGCTGCGGCAAGGCAAGGGACCGGTATGGCCAGACTGCCGTGTTTCGTTGGCGATACTGATCGCCTGTTGGCGAGGGTTCCAGGCATCGCACTGAAAACACCCGCAACGCTCTGGCTGCTAACTCAAGGAGAGACGCGCAAGACGAAGCGCGTGCGGCTCTTCACCGAGTTCG
>NZ_JARLJK010000005.1:0-1524 GCF_031291215.1 Silvimonas sp. | reverse complement strand
GATGGACTCGCCGTCCCCGAGGTCGTGAGCGTGTCCGTGGCAGTGACGGAGGCAGTCCCCGTCAATGTCGCCGTCACCGATGCCGTGCCACTGCCCGTCGCTGTGCCGGATGACGTCGGGCTCACACTCACACTCGCACTCACACTGGTTGGCGCATACACCGTTGTGCCACTGCTCACCACGCCATTCCCCAGCTCCCCATACGTGTCGTCGCCCCAGCATGACACCGCGTACCCACTCGTCAACACACACGTGTGGAACTGTCCCGCCGTCAGACTCAACACACCCGACAACACTGGCGTGGAGGGCACCGCGCTCAAACACGCACACCCCGTCGTGGTCACACTACCCTGGCCCAACTGACCGTACAAGTTCCAGCCCCAGCAGTACACACCACCTGACATCAGCACGCAAATGTGGCGACCGCCGGACGCCAAGCTACTCACACCCACCGCACCCGCCACCGCCACCGGAGTGCCACTGCTACTCGTGCTCCCAATGGCGCCATGAGTCCCGTCCCCCCAGCAGTACACCGTCCCCACGCTCGTCAAGACGCATGTGTGTCCCAGCCCTGTCACCAATGCCACTGCTGCCGGGACGGACACGGGTGTGGAGGGCGGTGACAACACGTTTGGCCCTCCCACTACACCATTCCCAAGCTGCCCATTCGCGTTCTGGCCCCAGCAGTACACCGCACCCGTCGATGTCAACACACACGCGTGGATGTAGCCGCAGCTCACCGACGCCACACCAGACGGCAAGCCCGCCACCACAGACGGTGTGGACACACAGCTGCAGCCCGTGCTGCTGGCGTACCCCACCCCGATCTGACCGTAACGGTTGTCGCCCCAGCACACAAGTGACCCATTCACCAACATGGCACACGCGAAGGCGCCCCCCACACTGCCACTCACAGAGGACACCCCTGGCATGACCACCACCGGCGAGGCGGCCACAGCGGTGCCGTTTGTGCCCTGGCCCAGCTGGCCACTCAGGTTGGTGCCCCAGCACAGCAGCGTACCCGTCGAGTTCACGGCGCATGTGTGGGATGCACCCACTCCCGCACTCGTCACCCCCGTGAGCACGGCGGCTGAGTCCATCACGCCAGAGCCGGTGACGCTGGTGTACCCCAGCCCCAGCTGCCCGGCCTGGTTGTCTCCCCAACACTGCAGCACCAGCCCGGGGGTAGACACCGTGCACATGTGCCAGCTGGACGACCCCGGCACCAACACGGCGATCACATTGTTCACTGCCGCCGAGGGTGATGCAGACGCGGATGCTGTCACCGACGCCGTGTCACTGCGCGTCACCGTGGCACTGCCTGACAGGGAGCCTGACTGTGATGGTGACGCCGTACTGCTCACCGAGCCACTGCTGGACACAGATGGACTCGCCGTCCCCGAGGTCGTGAGCGTGTCCGTGGCAGTGACGGAGGCAGTCCCCGTCAATGTCGCCGTCACCGATGCCGTGCCACTGCCCGTCGCTGTGCCGGATGACGTCGGGCTCACACTCACACTCGCACTC
>NZ_JARLJK010000040.1:0-1916 GCF_031291215.1 Silvimonas sp. | reverse complement strand
CCGAGCGCGTCGGTTCTGCCGGCCATGTTGCCGTTGGCGTCGTAGACGAACTGGCTTGCCTTTGCCGGGTTTGCTGTGATGTCGAAGCCGATGGCTCCGGCCTGTAGAGTTTGGTTGGTGTTGAAGAGGAAGCTGGCCAGTGTACCGGCGGAGTCGGCCACGCTCTGTGGATTGTAGTTGGCGTCGTAATTGAACAGACGCAGGTTGCCCAGTTCGTCGGTTGTCGAAGTGGGTTCGCTGTACTTGTTGTAGGCCGTGGTACTGGTGGTGTTCTTGCTGGTCGCGGTTGCCGGGTAAGTGGAGGAGATCTTGTTCCCGTTCTGATCGTAGGCATAGGTTGTCGTATGGCCCAGAGGATCGGTCACCGAGGTCAGATTGCGATTGCCGTCGTAGACATTGGTGGTGGTATGGCCGAGCGGGTCGGTAGAACTCAGCAACATTCCATAGGCGTCGTACACCATGGTCGCCGTACCGACACTGCCATTCGCATCGGGCGGATAGGTGACGGTTGTGGTGTTGGTCGCCAGATTATAAGCGTAACTGGTGGTCTGGCCGAGCGCATCCTGCACACTCTGCAAGCGCCCGTTCAGCGGGAGCCCGTTGAGATCGGTATCCGTGGCGGTATAGTACGTGGTCACGGGCAGCGGGTTACTGCGGGCATCCGTTCCGCTGAGATACAGATGGTTCGCGTCGTAGGTGTAGGTACTCGGTGTTGCCGTATTGGGGTATGTGACAGTCGCGAGATTCCCCGAGCTGTCGTAGGTGTACGAATAGATGTTGCCCTGCGGATCGGTAATCTGCGTGATGCGATTCTGCGCATCGCGGACGAAGGGCACATTGAGACCTGTACTGCTGGTTATGCCATTTGCGGTGATGATTAGCCCGTTGCCACTTCGATCCTGAATCGATTGCAGGTTGCCGGCCGCACTTATGGTGTAAGAAATTCCATTTGGATCTGTGTAGATATATCCAGGCGGATTGTATAGGCCGCCATCGACGCAGATCCACATGGAGCCTTCGGGAAGCAGAAAATCGAAGTCATCGGCACAGCCCGGTGCGGAATCGGTGAGAGTTCCGTAGAGGCCCGGCTCGGGAGTGAAGGCCACGCCGTAGTACGGAAGGAAGCCATTGAACTGTGGCGCAAGATAGAAGGTCTTTCGTTGTCCACCCAGCGTAAACGTTACGTTGCCCGCCGGATCAACCGTGAGATTTACATTAATGCCAAGATTCCATCCATAGCCAAAATCACCGCTGGTGGCTGCATTCAGGCTGTCGTAAGTGCGTTGGATGTTGATGGAGAGTCCGGTCGCGGGAACAACCAGGTCCGTCACAGTTGCAGTGACACGGCCAGGCTTATAGTTGCCCACAACGGTAACCCGGATAAGAGTGTACTCGTTGTCGCCGTTAGCATCGGTGGCCAGTAACTGGATCCAGTAGGAGCCGTTCGCTAACATCGTGGTGTCCAGCGTGCCTATCTGGCCCGATCCGGTGGTGTTCGCATTCAGGACCTTGACGCTATTGGTGTCGTTTGCTGGGTAGTAGACAAGAGTGCCGCCCTGAAGCGCGATTCCAGGCGCAAGCGTGATCGGAACAATTCCGGAAACGGCGGAACCGTGCGTGGGGCTTGCAATCCATCCCTGCAGATCCTGCAATGGAGGATTCACCTGCACCTGCCACTGCACAGATCCACTGGTGCCCGCGGCATCGCTGGCGCTCAGTTGCAGAATGTATGTTCCCAGGCTGCTGAAGGAGACTGATGTCACAGCTTGATTCGCATTGGTGAAAGTAACAGTGCCCGGTCCGCTAAGCAGACTCCAGGTTATAGTGGGCGTAAGTCCGGTGCTGTCAGTTACTGTTCCATTCAACTGCAATGAGTTCGACAAAGTAACTGAATTGTTTGCCGAAATACCAATGGT
>NZ_JARLJK010000039.1:0-2570 GCF_031291215.1 Silvimonas sp. | reverse complement strand
CACCTTTGCTTTGAACGCCGCTGAGTGCGTCCGTCGGGTTCTCTTCGTCATTTCTTTGGTTCCTTTGCCAGCATTATCGCTGGCTCAGGCCCCGGCCAAACCACTTATCCGATTGTCCGAATTTGCGCGGCCACCTCTGTTTGCACTCTTGCTTTGTAACATAGTATCTGATTGGGGGCAACGCGGCAGGCGGCAGTATTCTTCCAATGCTGTGTTGCGCCGTTAAAGTCGATCGTTGAATTAGCGATTTGAAGCCATAGCCTAGTGTCTTTCTGTTTTATGTGCAATAGGTTTTGCGCATGTACCAAATTGAAATAGTCAGGGCAATCGGAAAGCTGACTGGGGTGGAAATTTACTGCGATGACGACTGTGATAATAGTTCATGCGGTGGTTATGGAACTTCACTAAAGCCCTTGCCTGTTGGCCCTCAGGCTGAAACTGCAGGCTTGGCGCGCCCCTTTCATCGGCGCTGCAGACGCGTTGAGTCCAATCGAGGACGAACGGAGTTTTGCACAAAGGTGGTTCACGCGTGGACATCTGTCACGAGCATAATATCTCGTAGTTCAGGCTGCGGGATTCGAGCACAATTAGGTCGACGATGATGGGTTTTACCCATCTGAGGACAGACGACAGCACGCCATTCGATACCTGCGTTTATGCGATCATACGCCCCAATGGAAAAGATAGCGCGCTAATAGCAATCGCATAATTCATGAAATACGCCAGAACAGCGCGAGGTTCGCTTAAGGCGCGAGGCCCCAAAAGCCAAATTTTGACGACGACTACGGCCAGTTTCCCTAAAGGAAAGATGACGAATATATTTAACAGAGAAGGTTTCGGTTGGATCAACTAAGTGCGACACAAGGTCGTCAGGGAAATGGAAGGATAATTGGGGTCTATTTTTGCCGCGACGTCTCCATAAAATTATCCGGGAGGCGATCGCGGTGGACGACCTTTTGCCACGAGGACGCAGCTTTTATGTTTCACGGAACCGCGCCATTCAAGAGCGATACTCTGAAAATATGGGTGCCTCACCTTTTATTTGCCGGTTATGAATCGGCCAACGGGCAGAGATGAATAAAGCGTAAAAACCGCGATGGAGATTCCCATTTCAGACGCCGACTGGGCACGCGTCAAACACCTATTCCCAGATTCTGAGGCCCCGCGGTCACGAACCCCCGGTCGCCCCCGTCGAAACGTCAGAGATTTGCTGAATGCCATTCTCTGGATTCATTACACAAGGGAGAAGTGGCATCGCTTACCGTCGACGTTTCCACCGGCGCAAACCTGCTACGCAAAATATTGCGCATGGCGACGCGAAGGAGTCGTTCAACTTGCCATAGACATTCTGGAGGTTTCCGGTTTCGCCGTGAAAAGCAAAGATGAGGATTCGGCCGTATCGCAGTAGCGCCCGGCCAATAAGGGTATTGTCAACTTGCGGTCTGCTCGGCGTGGATGTGGCGATAATGTCGGCCATGAAACCAGCCACCCAGCAGAGCACACCTGTCACCGACAATCCGATGTCCTATGCGGGCTATCGCTTCCCGCCCGATGTGAGCAGCTACGCGGTGTGGCTCTACTACCGTTTGCCGCTGAGCCTGCGTATGGTCGAGGAGTGGCTGGCCGCGCGTGGCATTGAACTCACGTATGAGACCGTGCGACGCTGGGCGATGAAGTTCGGTCTGGGCATTGCTCGGCGTATGCGGTCCGCCGCTCTGGCAGGCGGCGACAAGTGGCACCTTGATGAAGTGGTTGTCACGATTAACGGGAAGAAACAGTGGCTATGGCGCGCGGTAGACCAGCATGGCGCGGTGCTCGACGTGCTGGTGCAAAGCCGGCGCGACCGGCACGCGGCCGGGCGGCTGATGCGCAAGCTGCTCAGGAAGCACGGCCGTGCGCCGCGTGTGTTGATCACCGACAAGCTCAAAAGCTATGCGGCGGCGAACAGGGATCTCGGTCTGAACGGTGAACACCGTCAGCATAAGGGGCTGAATAACCGGGCGGAAAAACTCGCACCAGCCGACACGGGTTCGCGAGAAGGTGATGCGTCGTTTCAAATCGGCGCATCAACTGCAACGTTTCACTTCGGTCCACGATCAGGTAGCCAATCTCTTCATGCATTGCCGCTACCACACCCACGCAAAGCAAAAGCGGGCGCTACGCAGCCAGGCCTACGAGGCGTGGGAAAGTGTGACGTGCGCGCCGATATTGAAGCGCCTTGCTGATTAATGTAGTTATCCTTAAGTACCGCACGTTCCGCCGCGCCCCGGACAACAGGTTGACAATACCAGTAGAGCCACACCGCGTAGCTGATCACATCGGGCGGGAAGCGATAGCCCGCATAGGACATCGGATTGTCGGTGACAGGTGTGCTCTGCTGGGTGGCTGGTTTCATGGCCGACATTATCGCCACATCCACGCCGAGCAGACGTAAGCGCCTAGCGATCCCATCTTGAGTTGCATGGACGGTCTTGGGAGCATCGTATCCACTTAAATAGGTGGACACGTGAACACTATCGAAGAAGAAGCGCCAGTTGGCCGTCGCCGACGCCGGCGCTATAGCGTCGAGT
>NZ_JARLJK010000038.1:0-1252 GCF_031291215.1 Silvimonas sp. | reverse complement strand
TGAAGGTGTCCCGTTGAACCGGGCAATTGAGGTGGTTTTCGGCGTCCAGCCCTCGCGCATCGTCACCGAAACCAAACCGCCAAAGGGAAAGTATGATTTCTACATTACCCTGCCTCCCATCAACGGGCAGCCCCAAACCCAAGCCGCCCTCGAAAAAGTATTCGCGCAGGCGGTCGCGGCGACTTTTGGCCTGACGGCGAAACGGGAGACTCGGGAGGTTGATGTGCTGGTGCTAAAAACCAATGCCACGAGCCGGGATGCGTTGTCACGAAGCGTTAACCGTGACGGAAAATCTTCGGCATTTTGGAATGAGGCGGCAGCAATCCATCAACCGCCCAGCACGCTGGCCCAGGAACTGGAAACGTCGAGCACGAAGCCAGTCTTCGATGAAACGGGACTCACGGAACCCTGTGACTTTGACATCAAATGGGAACAGAAAGATTACGCGCACCCAAATATAGCGGGCATGATCGTTGCGGTAAAACAACTGGGCCTCGATCTGGTGCCGGTTAAAAAATCACTGGCAGTGATCGTGGTGAGCAAGTCAAACTAACATTCAACCGCGGAATAAACCAAACGTGCCCGGTCAGACGGATTCCATAAGTCAACCTGTGACAATTGAGCCTCTTGCTGGGAAGGCGGCCGGCGGCGGGGGCGTGAGGGATCGGCGCACGCCGCGTGAATTGAGGAGCCAGCACTCTGACGTCGTGCAACTCCATCCACCGGCATCGGTGGCAATGGCTGCGCTGCGGCCATTCCGACGGCCAGCGTAGCGTATGGCCGCCGGAACTCTTTAGCGCGCCCCAAAGCCTGCTCACGCCTCACGTGGCTGCTCCACGCAGCCAGATGGAGTCGTAGCACAACTCCATCCACCAGCGCCTGGTGGCGCACGGGACTGTGTCCCACAGAGAAGGGGCCAGCCAGTTGCGTGTGAAATTGCACGGGAACACTCTGCTGAAACACGTTTCTGCGGGACGCAGTCCCGCGCGCCGGGAAATGGCCGCCGGAACTCTTCGTGTGCCTGAGGCCTAGCCACGCCTCACGTGGCTGCTCCACGCAGCCAACTGGAGGTCCTTGCGGACGGCCACCAGGACAACTCCATCCACCAGGACGCCGGAAGCGTCATCCGCGTTTGACTATTCCGGCAAACTTCTCTAACGTCACACCAACAAAGACAGACACCGAAACGTAAAATTTATGGCCGCCAAATCCGATAAATCCGCCGAAAAAGGCGCTGACAAAGCCACCGAGA
>NZ_JARLJK010000037.1:0-2857 GCF_031291215.1 Silvimonas sp. | reverse complement strand
ATGTCGCTTGAAACCATGGCGCCAGTGAGCGACAATCCCATCGTCGTGCTCTCGGCTGTGCCAGGCGCATGACCGGCTCAAACTGATGCCGAAATCGGCGGTGGCTTCAATAATCTACACCACGCCATGGGACATGATCCTCGGCTCTGCCTTTGCGTTGCAGGTGACCTTCGACATATCGCTCCCAGGCTTGCCGGAGCGTCACATTGCTGCCGGAAATTTCTTTCATTTGTTCTGGCGCCTTCGGGTGCCGTCCCCGGCTGATCTCGAGCAGATAGGCCTTGGCCATCGTCTTTGCCTCTCGCAGCGGGAGGTCAACGACGTCACCAACGGATACCTTGATCGATGAAACTCGCTTGCCGTCCCGGCGTAGATCTGCTTGCACCATGTATGTGCGCTGTCGTTTGCCTACGAGAAGATAAAAGCCCTTCAGTTCGGAATCGCGGACTTTGTATTGGCCTTCATTGGCAGGTGGAAGCAACGCAATTGCCTTTTCCGTAAGCGCGATACGCATGTCGGGCATTGGCTCACTCCTGATTTTTAGGCCGGTTTTAGGCCGGTGAATGTTGAAATCAGGATTAGAATCTCTCGCTACGCCAGGGCAACCTAAAGTGCGATAACCACCTGAATTCAGAGGATATATATCGAGCTTGTCGTGCGATGGGAAGGGTTCGGATACCCTGGGTGAGATACTGATTGGAGCTTTTAATCAGTAGGTCGCTGGTTCGAATCCAGCTGGGCTCACCATATTTTCAATGACTTAGGTTGGAAATATGACTCAAATCGACCGGCCTCGACCCGTGCGGGTCCCAACGGGACATCAGAGTAATACGTTTCGGTCACAAATTGCCTAGAATCGATGCAGCTTAACAACGTCGATTAGATTGCCGACCGCCAGAAAAATCGGCGCTGGCACTGGCTCGAATACTGGTGGCGTCGGCCCTGTCTGTATCGTCAGTCCGACGTTTTCGACGTTCATGATGTCCCGTGTCCCAACCGCGATACGAAACTCGTCCTGCCACGCAAACTCCACTGGTTTGATGAGGACCAGTCTTTCAGGAAGAGCCCAATCGGCTCCCGGTTCCCTGCTATGCTCCCGATAATCAACATTGCCGCAGACAACCTGGCTGTAGTCGAATTGCGACGTGGGATGCGCCCGCCTCTTCAACCGCTGGACTAGCAAGTCGGGGTCGGGGATTTCGACGCAGAATGGACCGAATTTTTCGGCCAGATCGGCAGATAACTGATTGCTGGCGCAATACACGAACACGTCGTTTTGGTTGACAGTTGAGTTGAGGCTCCCGCCCTCCAGCCTGATAACCCGCCCATCCGCCATGTTCATGACGAGCCCGCCTTGCGGCGCATAGGTCAGAATACCGTCGCGTGGGTCGCCCCGAACCCCATCAGCTTCTCTTGCTCGGAAATGGGAGAGGGGCTGCAGCATCAGCTTGCCCTTACTGAGGAGTGCCGACGCGTGCACTTCCTCAGTAAAATACTTGAATATCGCCATACGAACCTCTGGCCAGTGAATGTACTCTCCGACCCGCTTCTTCGGCATTTCTATACATTTGGTGTTGCTTCAATCAGTATTTTTTGACTGATACGCGCGTTTATCTCAATCTTTGACCGGAGGTTCGCACAATCGGCCCTCAATATCTCAGCAGAGCGCGTGCCGTGTTTCCACGCGTTGCGGTTGCCCTTCGGCGCGCGGCTCATATGACTGGCTTGCCAAAATAGAGACCGGTAGCGGCCCTAATCGACCACGCTTATGTGATAAGATCCCGTTCAATTTGATCCAGTGCCGTGCGTGCTTCCGATATGATCAGCTTGTCGGCATGTTTCTGGTCAATCTCGGGCACATCCCAATCAAAGATTGCGCGCCATCGATCGATCAGTTTGGCCATATCGGCAACGATTTCGGGCCTGTGTCGCTGAAGCTCGATCTGTTCCATGCTTGGCATTGTGAATCTCCATTGAAGGCGGCAACGGTGTGTTTTTCACCCGGCGGTCGAAGGCAACGTCAAAGGCACTGAAGAAGAATCCTGTTCTGCCGGGTCCACGTCTGTTGACTGGCTGGTTGGTCCCCCGGTCGCCGGCACTTTGATGCTGCCAAGCGGGTTCGTGAACCAAAACAGCACCACACCAAACAAGACTACCAGCAGGAGTATCCAGAACCACTTGCTGTCTGGCGCCTTGTCACGATCAAGATCGACCATGGTTTTTCTCCGTTTCTTCGGGTGATATGCGCCGACTGCTGAAAGGCGCAGTCGGCGCAAGGGCGTTGCCGTCAGACGCCGGCTGTATCGGTAAAATCGAGCACGACGCGTGACGGGACATCCCCGTGGGTCAGTCGTTCGAACACGCTGTTGATGGCCGACAGCGGTTGCAGTTCGATGTCCGCGTGCACTTTGCCCCTGGCGGCAAAGTCGAGGCATTCCGCCATGTCCTTGCGGGTGCCCACGAATGATCCGCGCACGGTGACGCATGCGGCAACCAGATTGAAAATATCGAGCGGGAAGCTGCCCGGCGGCAGACCGACCAGCGCGCAGGTGCCGCGTTTGCGCGTCATCGCCACGCCTTGTTTGAAGGCTGCCAGCGAGGGCGCGGTGATCAGCACGCCGTGCGCGCCGCCGCCGGTTTCCTTTTTCAGCTCTTCTGCCGGATCATGGGTCTTGGCATTGATCACCAGATCGGCGCCCAGACGCCTGGCATGGTCCAGCTTGCCGTCGTCGATATCGACACCGCAGACCAGCAGCCCCATCGCCTTGGCATATTGAATGGCCAGATGGCCAAGGCCGCCGCAGCCCGAGATGGCGATCCATTCGCCGGGCTTTGCCTCGGTTTCCTTGATGCCCTT
>NZ_JARLJK010000036.1:0-3271 GCF_031291215.1 Silvimonas sp. | reverse complement strand
GGTGCCGATGTCGGCAGGCGGAACAGGCTCCTCGACGGCAGTTGGGGCGCTAAGCAATCTCGGTGCGCAGGCAGCGATTGCCGGCCTGGCTTCGGACGGCGTGAACGGAGTTGCAGTGTTGGGAGGCGGGAGTTTCGGAGGACCAGTCGCGGCACCCATCGCATCAGTCAACAACACGGTGGAGGCTGCTGCCTATCCCTCACTGAACGCTGCACTGGCTGTTCTTCTCACCGGACAGACACTTCACCTGGCGTCGAACTATGCAACCACTTTGACCACTACGCCAACAATCTCAACTGCCGGCGTGAGCATCGAGTGTGAGCACGGAGCTTCGATTAACAAGGGTGCAAACATCAACTTGCTCACAATACAAGCCAGTAATGTGAAAATGGACGGTTGCAGGATTACTGGCAGCGGGGCTAGTACCGGCACGGTTTCAAGTGTTTCAGTCGTCAATAACGCAGCGACAGTAGTGCTTACTTCTGCGTTGCCTGCAAACTATCTTCCGGGTTCCGTAGTGGTTTTCGCCGGCACTGGTATATCTGGGCTTGATGCTCACCAAGAAACATTGATGACTGCTAGTGGTTCTACCATGACTTTCACGGCTGCTGCCGTTGCCACAGGCACATTTACGTCATCAGCCGGAACGGTGTCTGGTGGATATGGGGACTATGGAATTGTCGTCAATGGCACAGGTACCCCTGTAACTGGTATCGAGCTTTCTCACCTTAACATTCAAGGCACCGAGAACAACGCCATCTATCTGGAAGGCGTAACCGGCGTTAACATCCACGATAACATTATAGGTGGTATGACCACAGGTTATGGAATCTACGGCGAGTACGGCCTGAGTGATATCAGCATCACGAACAACCATATAGACCGTTCCGCGGCTGCTGAATGGGGAGCAGCGATTGCCCTGCACTCAACTTCGGTTCCCAGCACCACTTCCCATACTTCTATAACTGGAAACATTCTTGAGATCGGTGCCGCGTTTGGCGCAGAGATCGGCGAGTTTGGCGGTTATCTGGCAACTGGGGTGGTGTTTGCAAACAACACTATCAATCAGCATCCCTGGGCTGCGCAAGTCGGTACAAGTATTGACCCCGGGGCGCTGTCGCTGAGTGGAGTTGACGGCGCGAGCGTGACAGGGAACGTCTACAACAACTTCACCGGGCAGCACGGTTACATTTGTTTTGAATTGACGGAGGGAACGCGCAATGTGGTGACGGGGAACACCTGCTACGGTGGCGCGATCAACATCAACCACAATCCCTACACTATCGTCGCAAACAACTACATCGCCCCGCTCTACCCCAACTGGACATCCAACAACTACGGCATTTTCATGCTCGCTGCCAATGCAGGAGTCAACGCTGATTTCATTACTGTCTCTGGCAACATAATTGACCGTTATGGTCTTGGCTCCAACACCACATGGCCAGCCAACACTTATGTTGGACCGGGACAGATTTTCATAGATAGCAACGGAAACATGGAGCGCGTCTCGAATCTGAATGGGGTTACAGGTTGCGAGACGGGAGCAACGGCCCCAACGTGGCCTGCATGGCCGGGTGGTCTGGGGGTGTTCACAGCCGATAACACCTGTGCATGGCAGATGATTGGCCAAGGTCCCCAAGCTGGAGAGACGGGCTACTTTGGCATCCAGGTGCAGTGCAACGCCAGCGGCACCGATTGCAGTCACATTGACATCAACCACAACAAGATTATTGACTATAACCGCATTGCAGCAGATACCGCAGTCGGCATCTCATCCTCCACAGGTACAACACTGGCCGATGTAAACGTATCGGATAATCAGCTCATAGGGTGGTCGCATTGTTACTCCGTCAGCGCCAACAACTCCGCAAATGTGTCGATCTGGATGAACTATGAAGATTGCACTCTTCCTGGCACGCTGAACAGCGCGAGCCATTCAACCATGTCTCAGTACTTCACCATGCTTGGCAAGAGCACGAGCGGCGCGGGCGCATATCTCCCGACCGCCGGAGCGCTCACACCAAACCAAACGGTGATTACTGATTCAAACGGCACTCTCCAGACTTCGGGTGTGGCTCCGGCTTTCCAGATGAGCCAGCCTGTTCTGCGCTGGTGGGCATATTGCATGACCAACAAAACGTCAACCACCTTCCAGAACTGCGGTGGGTGGACTTTGACTGGAGCAGGAACCCCAACAGGTACATATTTCACCGGCAGCACCGCATCTATGCCCGTGATTAACTACGCCAGCGCAGCTACCTCTGGAAGTGCCGCAGGTGTATCTGACGGGTCATTCTCGTTGTACCCAGCGTCTAACCCGTCCGTAGAAGTCTGGGCTGCGATCCCAGGTGCGCTTGACTACACAAATGCTCGAATCTGGCTTGGGATGGGCAACAGCGCCTTTGTTAGCGCGGCATCTGGATCGGATGCGCCAGCAGCTTCAACCTATCTGGCTTTTCGCGCATCGACCTCGGCTTCAGACACCCACTGGAAGTGCATCTCTGCATTGTCGGGGACGCAGACAATCGTCGACTCAGGCATCGCCGCTGCGACGACCACAGGACACACGTTCTTTATCGCAATGGGCAGTGCGGGGACGGTTGCCAATTACTACATCGGCGGGGCGCTGGTTTGCACGATCAACACCAACATACCGACTGTCTCAATGTATCCATACTTCGAATCGACCACGCTGGGTGCTGCGGCGATCAACCTTGAACTCGGGTATCTGTACAAGGAATTTACGCCACAGCAGTAGGTGTTGCGCGAGGCAATGCTGTGCCCATCGCTGCGAATGCGACGACAATGTCTTCCGCACTGTCCAACTGCGAGATGACCTGGACGGGCGGCGATACCGGCGCGTTGTCCCCGGGCAACCAGATGTCGGGGACAGCTGAAGGCAACGATGCGGGAACGCTCAGATGCAAGCGAGTACATGTTCAACGCAAAAGCTGGAACGGCGATCTCATACACATGCGGGAGCTATGCCGGCGGCGGGGCCACGGCGATGCAGTGCGCGGTGAATGCCCGGCTGGAGTACCTGGGCCAAAAGGGAACGCAATGTTTGAGAAAGGCAAGACGGAGAGCGCAAGACGATGATCCAGAGAGAGCAGCAGGATGAGGCGCAGGAGTGGATGGTGCCCGGGGAGTCGCTGGGCTGGGAGGGACTGGATCGCGAAGAGCTGGTGCGGTTTGGGGCAATTCTCGATCAGCGGCCTGCAAGCCTGATGGGAAGCACCGTTGGCATGGCGCTCGCCGAGATGCTGTTGCG
>NZ_JARLJK010000004.1:0-1261 GCF_031291215.1 Silvimonas sp. | reverse complement strand
TCGAGCGGCCGCGCGGTGGAGATGAGCGTCGATCACAAGCCGTCACGTGAGGATGAGAAGTCGCGCATCGAGAAGCTTGGTGGTAAGGTGATTCACTACGGCACTTGGCGCGTGCAGGGCGTGTTGGCCGTATCGCGCGCATTCGGCGATCGTCGCTTGAAGGCATTCGTCTCCGCCGAGCCGGAGATCAAGACCTGGAAGATCGAAGAGGGAGATGACTTCCTCATACTGGCATCGGACGGAGTGTGGGATGTGCTCTCATCGCAGGCGGCGGTGGATATAGTCAAGCAGGCGATCGACCAGCAATCGCAGGACGGAGCGAACGGAAGCAATGGAAACACCGCTTCTGGCGGCGATTTCAAGGAGGCTGCCAAGCGACTCACCAATGCCGCCTACTCCTATCATTCCATGGACAATATCACTTCGTTGGTCATCGATCTGAGGCAATTTCGATGAGCGTACATTGTTTCATACTTGAATGCTGCGCGTCGTGCACGCCTGTTTCACTTAGCGTGCGCTTTTCCTCAGTCTACATCAACCATCCGCATTCGACCAACACTCGATTGATGCAATTGCAAGTTGACGCATATTTCCGAGTTGCTGTGCGTGCGAGCGCTCGAGCTCGCCAATGTGGGCGATGCGAACCTGAGTTTGCATCACGATTCGCACAGTGGATGCCTGCAACCCTTTCCAAAAGTCCCTTGAAACTAAGAAAATCTCCCATGCGGATCTTCACATTCAGATGAGCTCCGCAGGTCATATTTACGCCATTAGCCTTGCAAGCTTATGGACAGTTTATCCAGTAAATAGCACGATTGCCTGCTGCATGGTGATGGAGATCCAGAGTCGCCGGAAATCGTCTTAGACGGCGTTTGGTCGGTGCCAGCTTGAATTTCCTCTCGATCTCTGCAACTGCCAACAGTCCAATGGCTGCAATTGTGCATACTGTGTTGCAGACTCGCAGGCTACAATTTGCTGTCGTGTGTGTTGCTGGCTGAGCTCGCAATCATGATGAAGTTGAAATTCAAGGGACTTTTGGAAAGGGTTGAAATCATAAACTGATCCTGCACAACAACCATCAACTATCCAGCCAAACCAACGCATGCATCGTATACAACTAAATATTGTTCACAAGAAAACAGTCACTGCGTGCAAACAGATGCATGCTTGATGGCAAAAAAGAATGACCGAAGCGGGATTCGAACTTGGAACCGTGAGGATCGGAACTGAGACCTTCGGGATTGGTTCGAAAAACCTATAT
>NZ_JARLJK010000035.1:0-1284 GCF_031291215.1 Silvimonas sp. | reverse complement strand
GTGGCGGCGATGCGCGTGCAGGTTGTGAGGAGCTAGATTGGGATGCAGTTAGCCGGGTGGCGGGTTGATCGTTTACTACGAGCGACCTTGTTCGGCCATGCCTGTGCAGACTCCAGGCGATCGACACCGCTGCGTCGAGCAAACTTCGAAGATCAAAAGAAAATCGAAGGTGCTGCAGGCCAGGAAGTGGAAGTGGAGTGCACCTTTGGACAAAAGTCCCTTGGACTAAGGATCTCTCGCCCGCTCTATTGACGCAACGCAACACGCTCGCGAGGCACTGTTGTGATCAGTAGAGTACCTGCCCTCAAGCACCTCACATACACATGACTTGAGACGCGACTCGCCACGCCCGGAGAGATAAGTCGATTGTTCGACTTTTCGTCTATGTCGGGTATAGACGGTGTGGAGACAATATCCTAGAAGTGTGTTGATAGAGCTTGCTGAGTAGTGTTATAATATGCATTATGTGGTCCGGTTCGGCCAGTGTTTGCTGAGAAAGGACGAGGAATGCAATTTTCAATGTGGAAATTTGGCTGAAAATGCAACATTTTCCCTTTTATCTCTATGGATGTATGCGTGCCCCGGCGTGCCCCGCTGACATATGCATCATTGAAGGTCACTCTTTCACATGCACATGTACTATTTGAGGGTGATGCCTGGCCTTGCCTGGCCATTTCATTTGACTGATGATTTTTAAAGTGCGTCTCGAAAGTTGCACACACGCACTGATACCGACCAACCGACATATCATTCGTATGTACTCATTACCCTCACTCATACGCAACTTGAAGCAAGTGCGCCACCCTCTCCGTTCGCGAGATCGAGAGATGATGTTCCGCCTAAGGTTTGCCCATTTTTGCGCTTCTTGCAATCTAACTGCGCAGCATCGCTTGCTCCGGGGCTGAGCAACTCATGGTAGACTACTCCCATTGAGTACTGCTATATGCTGGAATATCAGCCTCGAAACAAGCTTGCTTCATGGTGCATTAGCAAATCCAAGGGACTTTTGTCCAAAGGTGCGAGGGTGTGTGTGGAGTGTCGTTGAGCGCGCTGTATGATCAGTACGAGCGTGCGAACGGGAAGTGCGGCACAAGCAGGGCCGCACGAGAGAAAAAGAGAACGTTGGCCGAACGTTGGCCGACCGTTGCCAGTCAGTTATTCAAAGACTTTGAATAAATGACTGGCGACCGAAGGCCAACTGGAATAAATGACTGGCAGTGCACACCTTGCACATGCCAGTGGAGAGGTAGAGTACAGAGGACACAGGTACGATAATAAATACAG
>NZ_JARLJK010000034.1:0-5454 GCF_031291215.1 Silvimonas sp. | reverse complement strand
CGAAGTAGAAGCCCGACTTGCACTGGCACGTTGCCGGGGCCGCGAACACTGCCCCTCTACCTCCGTCACACGAACTGCATTGAGTCTGAAGAGGACCGGTGCATTTCAGACAGAGGGAATGGCAGCGGACGCACTGATTTTGGCCGATCGTCGTGTTGTAGTAGACAAAGTAGCCAGGCGTGACGCAACTGCAACTGCTGCTCCCAACCATCTGAACCCCGGGGTTGTCGATGCACTCGGAGCAAGTCGTGGCGGTATGGTTGCACCTCGCACAGAACGGGTCGCAGGCCTTGCAGTATGTCGACACAGAGACCGCAGTTGACTCGTAATAGTATCCCTCAGTGCACTCGCACGATTGGTCAGTCACATCCATGAGGTGACTCACGCTCGGGTTGCAGACCTGACACTCGTAGTTTGTTGGCCCGACGCAGATGCTGCAGAGCTTGTGGCAGGCCAGGCACCCGCCCTTGCTCGGGCTGAGATACTGGCCAACAGGACAGGCGATGCAGCTGGTGCTGCCAGTATAGGGCTGGTACATATACGGTGGGCAAGGGATGCAGGCTGACTGGCCGACCTGGTTCTGGTAGGTGTTTATCGCGCAGAGAGTGCAGCGGGTTTGAGCCTTAAGGGCCTGGTAGTAGCCGGCGGCACAGCTGACGCAGGAGGCCTGCATGATATCGGGTTGGGAGGTGCCGACCGGGCAATCCTTGCAGTTGCTTTGTCCCAGCTGGTCCTGGTAGGTTCCCGGGACGCAGGCATTGCAGGAAGGCTGGCCCAGAGTGTTCTGGTATAAACCGAGAGGGCAGTCGATACAGCTTGCTTGTCCATTGCTCGACTGGTATTTCCCAATGGGACAGCTGATGCAGCCAGTCTTCCCCTCGTCGCCTTGATACGACCCAGAACTGCAGAGCTGGCAGCTGACCTGTCCATAGGCCCCCTGGTACTTTCCTGCCGGACAGTTCTTGCACGATGTCTGCCCCTGCTGGTCCTGGTACGTGCCGGGAGAGCACTTAACGCAATTCGTAGTCGCGGTTCCGGACTGGTACCGGCCAGCCTGACAGATGCAGGAGGCCCCGCCGGCGGTGTTGTACGAGCCGGTTGGGCAGGCGTGGCAATCGTTGAGGCCCACAACGAGGTCGCTGTAGGTGTTTGCGCCGGTGCATTGGACACACTGGTGGCTTGTGACCGTGTTGGACTTGTATCCCGCCAGACACGACGTGCACGTGTTTATGGGGCTGGCCGTGGTCGAACTGGCTGAGGTCGTGCCGTCTGTGCAGTCCACGCAGGAACTGGTGAAGAACAAAATTAGGATAAAGCGCCTTCCGGAGGCACAGGTGCAGTACGTAGCGCCCGAAACGCTGGTCGAGAGCCCCGGGCACGAGAGGCAGCTGGCAACTCCTGTGGTCGCGTCGTTATAAGTGTTGGGCGCGCACGGCTGGCAGAGGTGTTGTGTGGAGAGATCCGAGGTGTGGCCCACATCGCACCAGTCGCACGATGTGACCTTGCTACTCGTTGTAGAAGCCGCTGAGCTCTTCCCATTCTCGCAGGCCACACAGTTCCCGGACGTGTCAAAGTAGTGGCCCGCAGGGCAGGTGCAGTAGCTATGGTCCGCAGAACTCGTTGTCCCCGACGGACACTGGTAGCACGCCGCCTGTCCGGTGACTGCGTCATTGTAGTAGCCGGTGGTACAGTCGATGCACTGGTGCTTAGTGGTGTCGTTCGAGGTCATTCCCACAGCACAGGGGGAACAGTACATGGCTGGAGCATCAGTGGTTGAATTGGCCGTGGTGGTGGTCCCGTCGACACACTTGATGCATTGTCCGGATGAGAAATAGCTGCCCATTACACAGACGCAGTAGGTGCTCCCCCAGGTGGAGGTCGTCGTGCCCAGCGGACATGCGTAGCACTTGGTCTGGCCCAGAGTCGCGTTGTTGTAATAGTTGACATCACAGCTGCTACAGTAGTGACCGGTGCCTGCATTGGATTCAGTACCGATACTGCACGGAACGCAGACGGTCGTAGGCGAGTATGTGTCTGAGAAAGAGGTCGTCATCGTCCCGTCTGCACAGGCGTCGCAGGAGACGATGCTGGCTCCAGAGAGGGTGAAGTGGTACCCGAGGTCGCAGTAGCAACGACTGTAACACGTGCCGTAGTTGTAAGAACCCGTTGGACAACTGAAGCACGTGGCCTGTCCCACGCTCGCGTTATTATAGGTGTTCTTCGGACAGCAGGTGCATATGTGTAAAGTGGTTGAGTTCGAATATCTTCCAATATCACAGGTTGTGCAGCTCGTAAGTGGAGTCATGGTGTTAGAACTGGCACAAGACTGGCCGCCCGGGCAGCCTGTCCACACGCCCCCAGAGTAGTAGAATCCGGGTTCAGACAAGCAATATGATCTTCCGGTATACGAGTTAGTAGAGGTGTGAGTGGGACAGGCGGTGCACGCAGCGGACCCGACAGAGTTGGTGTAATAGTTCGCGGGACAGGCATAGCAGTTCTGCTGGGTGGTCGTCGCGTTGTTGTACAAGCCGATTGCACACGGCACACACAGATGATTGCTGTCGCTGTCCGAGTTAGACTTGTACCCCGCATCACACGGCGTGCACACTAACACCTTGTTGTCAGTGGTGGAAGAGACAGAGCTTGTCCCGCTCGGACAGGCCACACACACGTTCGTTGCGTCGAAATAGTATCCCGCTTTACATATGCAGGACGAGGACCCGACCACCGAGCTCGTCGAGGCTCCCGGACAGGTATAACAGGCAGCCTGACCGGTGACCGTGTCGCTGTAAGTGCCAACGGGACAAGGAGTGCACTTGTGGTTGTTGGCAGAGTTTGATTGTTTGCCCACACTGCAGGCGGTGCATGCAATCACCTTGCTGGCGGTAGTCGATTCGGCCGAGAAAAACCCGTCGGGACAGGCGACACACGACCAGACCGTAGAGATCTGATGGAAATAGTACCCCTCTGCGCAGGTGCAGTATGTGTGTGCCACAAGGCCTGTTCTTGTGCTTCCCGCTGGGCAGGCATAACAGTCGCCCTGGCTGGTTGCTGAGTCGCTGTAATAGTTATCCGCGTTGCAGATGACACAGAGATGGGAGGTGACGGCATTCGACTTGTAGCCCTGACTGCATGCGGTGCAGCTGGTGAGCGGACTGAGGGTGGTCGACTCGGTCGAGGTGTAGCCATCCGTGCAGACCACACATATGCCGATGAGGAAACGTTTCCCGGCCGCACAGGTGCAATACGTCATCCCGGTTCCGCTGTTTGTTGTGCCTGTAGGACACGTCCGACAAGTCGCCACTCCCAGCGTTGCAGTGTTGTACGTCCCCGTGGGACAGCGCGTGCAAATGTAGCCGGTGCCGGAGTTGGCCTGGTATCCGGGGGTGCAGGCGGAACACACGGTCACCGGGTTGGTGGTGGTCGAGCTGACCGAATCCGACCCGTCTGGGCACGGTATGCATGCGGTGGCTGTGAAGTAATAGCCGGCGGCACATGTGCAGTAGGTGCTTCCTGTGGAGCTAGCGACGCTGCCGGTGGGGCATGAGACGCAGGCACCCTGGCCGGTGGTGGCGTTGCTGTAGGACCCAGCGGCGCAGGGAGTGCAGACGTGGTTATTGGAGGCCTTTGACTCCGTGCCGAGAGCGCAGTTTGTGCAGATGGTCACCTTGTTGTCGGTGTCCGAGGCCACGGAGCTCGTCCCGTCAGGACAGGCCTGGCAGGTTCCGGAGAGGAAGCGGCTCCCCTGGGGGCACACGCAGTATGTGGCGCCAGAGCCGGAGGAGGTGCCGGCTGGACAGGGGGCGCACACGCTTTGTCCCACGTCGTTGTTGTAAGTGTTGGGATCGCAGGGGACGCACTTGTGGCCGGTGGCAGAGGAGGAGTATGTGCCCTTGAAACAGCTCGAGCACGCTGTTATCTTGTCGGTGGTGGTCGAGGATGTTGCTGTTGTTGAATCGTCAGGACAGGAGATGCAGGTGTAGACGGCCCCGGTGAGGTGGAAGTAAGAGCTCTTAGGACAAGTGCAGTACGTATTCTCGATTCCGGTGTTAGATGTGCCTGTAGGACAGGTTGTGCATATGCTCATGCCTGAGGTAGCGCTGTAGGTGCCTTGATTGCAGGCGGAGCAGAGGTGTCCGGTTCCGGAATTGGAGAAGTAGCCGGGGTTGCAGGTGGAGCATAGGCTGGTGGCTGAGCTGGAGTAATACACGGTGAGTGAAGAGGTTTTCCCATCCGCGCAATCTACGCAGGCCCCGCCGGTGATGTACTTTCCAGCGACACAGTTGCAGTACGTGCTGCCAATAGACGATGTTGTTCCGCTGGGGCAGGCATTGCAGTTGTGGGAGGTGGCCGAGTTGGAATAGGTCCCAGCGTCGCAGTTCGTGCAAAAGGTAGTACGACTCAACGTAGTAGAGGACGTGGCCGACTCTCCATCTGGACACTCGGTGCACACCCCGCCGGAGAAGTAGCTTCCCTGCGGGCATGTACAATAAGTGCTGCCGACAGACTTAGAAGCTGTAGTGCCTGAGGGGCAGTTGTAGCAGGCAGCCTGGCCCAAGGTGCCGTCATTATACTTGCCGCCAGTGCAATCCACGCAGAGATAACCTGTGTCAGAGTTCGACTGTTTCCCCTGGCTACAGTGAGAACACGTGTTTATTGGGCTGGCTGATGTCGACGAGGAAGCGCTAGACCCGTCAGGACAGTGGATGCAGAATCCGGGGGTCATGAAGTAGCTGCCGGCAGGGCAGACGCAGTAGCCGCTATCGGCTGGGGTCGTGGTGCCGGCGGGACAGATGGTGCAGACTGTTACTTTTGCGCCGCTGGTCGATGCTGCCGACGTGTAACCGTCAGGGCACCAATAGCAGTTTCCGTTGGAGTCGAAGTAATGGCCGACGTCGCAGTCGCAGGTGCCGCTGCCCTTGGGCATGCCAGAACACGAGGCACATTTGTGGTCCGTCCCCGCGTTCGAGTAGTAATCAGCCTTGCACTTGCAGCAGCCGTTTGCGTCACAACTGCCGCTAACCCCATGCGATCCTGACGACCGACCACTCGAGCACGCCGTGTATGTAGTGGTCATCAGCATCAAATATATTGTGAGGAACAGAAGGAAAATATTTCCCATCTTTGATGTTATTTATGGATAATCCCAATATATGTAGATCAAAGATTGCGTCATATTGTGAAATTCAGATCTAGGAATAATCCTCCCAGAAAATATTAGTACTGTTCCAATACTAGCACGTTTAATCCTATATATAGTGGCGTGGCAGCCATGGTAGCCACACAGCATGATCATTAATATAACAAATTGATATTAGCTTTTCGCATTGAAATTATATCGCACTCCCTTTATTGTAGAGTATATCTTCGCAGCCGCGGGGTCGGCGCTATTTTCGCTTTCTCCTCTGCCTCGGGGTTTTGGGGTTTTGGGGTTTTGGGGTTTTGGGGTTTTGG
>NZ_JARLJK010000033.1:0-5543 GCF_031291215.1 Silvimonas sp. | reverse complement strand
GCTGTCATCATGGATATGAGAGACAAGAACCGCGCGCTGGAGCAGGCACTTTCACGTACACACACAGAGTTGACAGAGGCGCGGGCGCAGTTGGCGAGCATGGGGGCGCTGCTGGAGCTTGACATGCCGATTTACGGAGACGACGGCGATGAAGGGGAGTACGTGACACACGCCAACAACGATTCGCCCGTGTCGGCCGCTACAGGCAGCAGTGGCCCCGTGGTTGCTGTGCCCTCCTCCCCTTCTCCCTTTGTTCGCCGCAAGCTGTCCGACAAGCCGCCTTCCTACCGCTCCCTAATGACTCTCCCAAAGACGTGTCTCCCAGCAGGCAGCCGTGGTGGCGTGTGGGCGGGGATTGGGGGAAGGCGCAGCGAACTGTGTTAACACGCGCGGTGAATGATGGTATGACGTCATGGGGTGTTGCCGCACAAGGCATTGCACAGCTGCTAATGGATCCTGATCTGCGAGGGGCCACAGAAGCAGCCTATGCTACGCTGCTGGCATCAGGTGGTACGATAGCGGTGCCCGCGAGTTCACCCAACTCAGTTGGCCTGCCGATGTTTACGGCAGAGGTGGAGGTGGGGGACAATTCGATGCCCACGCCGCCACGCGCGTCTCCCTTCCCGCCCTCCTCCCCTATTGGCCGTTCAGGGCTGATGCTGCAGCCGCCTCATGCACGTACTCCGACTGGTCAGCGTTCAGTGAGTGCTCTAAAGCGTGTGGCGGCGGCACACAGATCGCCACCCGCACTGCGACGGGCACCAACTGTGGCGCATTGACACAGACGCAGCTGTGCAGCATGCAAGCGTGTACGGTTACCAGTCGGCGCCTGAGGGGTGGCCAGTGAAGTGACGTTCACTGACGGGCCAGCGTGCTATTTCCCTCCTGTGAATACCCCCTTTGGATACCCTGTCCTGTTGTGTTTTGGTCTGCTTTGATTTTGATATTGTGATTTGCTTGTACAAATGAACCCACTGGTATTAACACTCGTGAACCATAGGGCAACACACACTGAATCAGCGGCGGCACCAAGATTTGAACAAGATTCTGAAGCTCTGATGCAAGAACGCAATCATGATGTTCAATTCCGAGTCCATTAGTTTCCGACTAACCGGTCTGCAAGAACTTGAAACTCGCCGCTTGTGCTGTGCGGTTATCAGTTAGAAAGTGTCAAGTTCGCTTTCACACACAGGGGTCGTGCTCACAGGCATGGGCGGTGCGGCGGCTGTCTTGCACTTCCTGACCTGAAATCATCAGATTCTGATCCCGCCGTTCACATTCCATTTCCCCGCGAAGCATGCGCCCCTCGTCGTCCCGCACTACCTTCTCCTCCTTGTGCTGGCAGCGGTTGTGTGCGCTGCCAGTGCAAGCGCGGGCAGGTGCGGCGGCGCGTCCGGCGCTACATGTACGGTATGTGCCCCACATTGCAATCCTGCTCGAGCAATGGCCACTGCGGCAGTGCAGCGGCACCGGCTCCTCGTACTGCCTAGTGTCCAACGGCTGTCAGGCTGCGTATGGGCTATGCACTGCCAGCTCTGCGTCCGCGAGCAAACCCCCTGCGCCATGACGCCGCCATCGCCGTCACACAATGTCATTCCCACGCCCTCCCCTTCGGCCGGCACCGACTGCGGCCAGTCGGGTGACGGCAGCAAGTGCCCACCAACCTGGTATTGTTCTAACAACGGCTGGTGTGGCCAGACCGCCGCGTTCTGCGGCATTGGCAACTGCCAGGCGGCGTATGGTGATTGTTGGATCACGCCCTCAGTCTCGCCCTCTGTAGGCTTCACGCCGTCCAACACACCCTCCTTCACCCCCACATCCTCACCCGGCTCCCCGTCCAAAGCCCCTGCGTACTCTGGTGCCACATCTGTAAATGCTGTATGCCCACATAAGGCATAATCTGCCCACATGTATGGCCATGCGAGATTCCTGTGCCTTCTTGTATGGTCATACATGCCTTCATGTGACCAAATGGTATGACCACACAAGCGTGCCCCTGACCACAGAAGCAGCCAGTTAGGCCATTCGCCTAAGGTGTCCATGGACGTCCAGGGACGTCCATGGACAGTTAGTGTTAGGCCTAAGGTTGTCCATGGACGTCCATGGACACGCTGGTGTGACCATATCATGTGAGCATATGTGTCTTCTGAATGCCCAAGCCCACGTATGGCCATATGTGAGGGCGTAGTCTGTTCATACATGATGGATGCACGAAAATGCCCGTACCCGCTGCCTGTACAAGTACCGGTACTATGTCTAAGCGAGGCGCTGCCCTGCAAGCGTCATGCCCTGTAGTGGCGCCGGATGCCAGGCCACCGCCTTTTCCCAGTATGGGGATTGCACTGGCAGCTCTGAATGCGCATGCTGTGGCCATGGCTGCAAAGCAGGGCGCAGCGGCTGCCCAGATGGCTCATGTGGCGATTCCAGCAATTGGCGGCCCTGTGCCACTGCCAGCAAGGAGCCCGCCTGCAATCCGCCACGTTTTACACAGACGTGAGGGTGTTACAAATGTGGACGCAACCTGTCCTCACACTGGCAAACGGCGGGCCCTTGGAAGTGATTCTCCTGATACTCACCCTTCATCTTTCCTGCATGTGCCCCCGCCTAGCCCAGCGAGCGTGGAGGCACTGCCTATCTCAGAGCCACGTCGGTGTTCGGCAGTCTGGGAGGCTATGGGAGGTTCATTCAAGCTGGAGGCTGACATGCAGGCGCGATGCAGCCTGTGTGGTTGGGCCACTCTGTTCAAATCAAGTGGGGGCACCAACCCCCTTGCCCGCCACATCAAGACCAGGCATCCAAAGAAAGAGTTGGAAGTAGCTGCAGTGCTTTGCGCTGCACTGGAGGCGTGGGAGAAACAAAGCAAAGATGTGCCAGTGCGTGAACACACAGAGTGACATGTTCATGTGTACACAGATATATGAGCACCAAAATGCATCAAATTCATGAGGTCAAGTTAATGTTGACAGGCCGTGTGACCATCTTTGTCCAATTGGTAATTGTTGTTCATGAGGACATATCATGCAGGCACATTCATACAGGCAAAACAGAAGAATTCATACAGGCAAGGCCAAACAGGCAGAATGTGGGGGCACATAGAAGTGGCATTTCCATACAGACATGCTATGACAACATCAAATGCAGGCAAACATATTCTGCTCATACTGGCATCGTCATGCAGGCATAATGTATGTCCACATGAGTTGCACACACAACAAATATATGTGCACCACCTGGCAACAACCGTTGCGCACTTTAGCTGCTCCATGTGGGGATAGTGCCAACAGTGTCAGCCCCTTGAGCACGTGCTACAGCCAAGGCGATCTCGAGAGTGCCATCAACGCTACATGTGCCAGCGCTGCAAGCACACCTCCCCACATAAGGTGCTAGTGACTAGCCTAACAATGCAAACATGTTCCACAGGGGGTCATCGCAGTTGTCTCCACCACACGATCAAGTGTGAGGTAGGTGGCCGTTCCGGCTGCTGCCGCCAAGCTAGCGCCCCCATACAGCCCACCATCGAAGACAGTAAGTCTGTGGGTGTGTAAGAGGCCCAGGAGGTGTGGCGGCTTCCCTTCGCTGCCAGTCATTGCAGCCTGCCTACGTAATGCAGAGAGTGGGGCAAGCACAGGAGTTTCCCAGGCCTGGTGGGGCCCACCAGCAACGTGGACTTATGTTTGTTATGGTACATGCAGGCACGCAACTCGAGAAGCAAGAGGAAGGTCAGGATGCGCGGATCTTGAAGTGGTCATCCGGCTACATTTTGAAATGAGATCGGACACAGGTACTTTCCCCCCCCTGAAAGCGTGCTCAGCCCCTTCCATGAGTGTTTTGCTTGTACGTAGAGGTCCAACATACCGGGTGGAGTTGGTTCTGCCAGCGCAACGGACACTGGAGTGGGAAAGGTGCGTGTGTGTGGTCATACAATGTGGGCATCTGTGGGCGTTTCTATTTTGAATGCACTTGGCATCCAAGCCGTGCCACGGCGCTGCCCTTCTCCCCTGCCCCTGTTCCTGTCTGCAGGCGCAGAACTTAGTGGGGCTGCATGACCAGCTGTACACCCTCTCCTCGCAGGCACTTCGCCCATTCCAATCTGGGCCATTTCACAAGGTGGAGCTTCGCCACTGTGCCAGTGCCTCCCCACGCTTCAGGTCAGCCTTTTTCTTGCATGCCTGGTGCATTGGTTGTAATGCCGCTCCTCTCTGCCATTCCCCGCCCCAGAGCCAGCTGTCATGGCGATTCTTCAATGTACCTCGGGGAGTCGGGGTTCCTTTTCCCCTCCTGCCCTGCAGGGCGGCGGTTGACACAGTGACATCCGAGTCAAGGTACGTTTACTGTTTGTTGTGCCTTTGCACTCCAGGCATGCCTGTCACATAGTGTTATTTGCCCCCTGTGTGCCTTGTGATTGTGTCATGTGGTGATTTTCACACCGCAGAGTTCGCTGGGGATGTCCTGCCTGAGGCACCTCGCCGGTGCTCATGGTACCAAGGAAACAGCATCGTCGTCAATGTATGGCGTGTGACCAGGGCCAGCAAGAGCACCAGGCCCGCCCTCGCCAGGCGTGTACGTTGTATGGCCTTCTCGTGTGGTCACACAACTGTGCCCGCATGAAATGAATACACCCTATGTTGACATACATGTAGGCATGATGTGGGGGCAGCCATATGCAAGCATGCTATGTAGGCATCACAAGTGGGCAGCCACAGGCATGCAAGCTGTGTAGGCTCAATATGTGGTCATGCTGGGCAGGCACTTCATGCAGGCACGACCATTGGGTCAAAAACCCGCCATGATGTGGGGACATACTTTGTCCCTACAAACTTGCCCACATGTCATGCCTGTCTGAGCCCATATTTAGGCATACAGCATTTACAGATGCACGCCGCAAGTGTGTGGCAAGGGCGCATGCGAGAATTCACGGGCGAGACGTGTCCCGTGGACTGTGGCCCCTGCCACCCTCAGGCTCTCGCCGACGTGTACGCGTGCCAGGAGCAGGGTGTGTATGCGCTGTCCTTTGATGACGGCCCCGCGCCCAACTCCACACAGACGATTCTTGACACGCTGGCGCATCAGTGCTATGGAAATCGCTAGTTTTAGGGGTATCCCTAAGCCCCAGATTTTAGCAAATGTTCCTACTTTTAGCGGCATGGTCCGCTCATTTTAGTGGCAGGATGCCGCTAAAATGTGCGGCATCGCCCCTCTTTTTTGCGGCATTCCCCCTATTTCGAGCCGCTCCCCCGCAGCTTTGGGCCCCCTGCTACAGCGTATGGCGCCCCAAGGATATAGTAAGATGTACGGCGTTCATTGTTGGAGTCACAGCCAGGAAAACACGCACACACACACATACACGATTCACACGGCGGCATCGCTGGCCCTCCGCCATGCCAGGCTCAACCGCGTCATCCCCGCTTGGCAGAAACTTGGAGATATATACCACAAACACGCTGTGACGAAGCGCCAAGCGCCAGCCGCCCCACAGCGGGCCTCAGAGAAGCTTGTACGAAACGATGCCGTGCATCGTGCAAGGGCCTCCACGTCGTGAGAGG
>NZ_JARLJK010000157.1:0-1804 GCF_031291215.1 Silvimonas sp. | reverse complement strand
GAGTGTTTGTGTGGTGTGTGTGTGTGTGTGTGTGTGTGTGTGTGTGTGGGTGTGTGTGTGCCAGTGTGTGTGTGTGTGTGTGTGTGTGTGTGTGTGTGTGTGTGTGTGTGTGTGTGTGCGAAGTGCGTGGGGTTGGTGAGAGTGTGTGGGAGGGGGGGAGGGGCAACTTACCTCGTTCAGCTGACTGTCTGGTGTTGATGGATTGTGTGCGCGTGCAGACACGGTCACCTCACCGAATTCAGTGCGCACCACAACCTGCTCCTTCAGCCTGTCCGCCGCCCGCTTGCGTGTGGAGACCTTGTTGTTCCTCGCGGATTGGCAGTCCTGGCACCGGCCCTTGCCGGATGGTGGCCCTGTGCCCCGGTAGAGCAGTAGGGGGCAAGCTTTTGCGCGGGCCACCAGCACCCGGCCACTTCCATCCTCGCCTGACCCGTACTCAACGTACACCCCTGTCGAGCCGCCCCACGTATCACCGGCGTCTCCGATCCACGCGTCCTCGGCCTCTCCTGGAGTGCGAACTGCAACGCCCTGGCATGCTGTGCAGTGGTCAAAGACCCAGACCAAGCATTTCACTGTGGCCGACACGGACAGCGCTGAGGCAGGGATGGTGGTGGTGCCATCAGCATGTTGGGCCATGTCCGCCTGTCCCCGCAGCTCGGCCTTCAGCACCCGCACGATATCAGCCGACAACGGAAACTGCTGCTGGCCTTGGCAGTTGTACTTGGCGAGGGAGACAACCACCGCGCCCAAGATGCTGGTCATGAAGAAGCCCACAGTGACAACACCCAGCTCGCCGGGCGTGTCCTTGGCCACCAACAGCCGCTGTCCACCGTCGTACACACGCCATCGTCCTCGATCGGGCACTTGCCGCTGCAGGGCTTCCTCGGCGACGTCAGCAAGGTTGAATGCTGCCCCAGCTACGTGCCCATCTGGCCGTTCTGTCCCTGCCGCCCCATCCCGAGGCCGCGCGTCATCACCAGCATCCACACCATCACCGATACCATGCGTTACGGGTGCGTTCTCGTCACCGTTTGCCTCCTCGTCCACTGGGCTGAATTCAAAATTGACCGCGAAAGCACTGCCGCCCTTGTCCTTCAGCTCCATCGCCAAGGCCCGCTGCAGCCCTTGCATCGTCAGAGCAACTACATCAACAGTTGATGGAACGCGTGCAAGTGGCTCTGGCCGCTCTGTATTGGCTGGGAGGAGGAGACCATTCCCGGCAGCGTGAATGAATCGGCTTTTCCGCACTTGTTTCCGAATGCTGCCTAGCACGGGGGGCTCAGCTGACTCCAGTATGTAGTACCATTCGTCTGGCGCGGCATCCTTGATCGCTGCGCCCTGCACGCTCGTCCACTGGCGGCCCGCACAGCGTACTTGCCGGATCATGCCACCCCCTTCCCGGATTGTAGGGGTGATTAGTTATTTCTCTAACGATTTGGCGCTTTGGGGGTAGGTACAATTGTACCTCGGCGCCGTTGAGAGGCCCCCCCCACCTTTCCATACCCCGTTCATAACACCCCTGTTCGGTCTCTCCGAGTCCGAGTCTGCCTTTAGAACGGTCTACTGTAGGTCTTCAACTCTCTCCACTTTCGATTCAAATACCCTTTCCTCGCATCATGCCGCGCTGGCAGGCCCCTTCCTGCGCCCGGGCAGCCCCCGCCACAGTTGTTCCGCTCTGCACTCTCTGCCGGGAAAGTGCCGGGCCACTGCCGGCGCGTACTGCCCTTCCTGTCTCAATTCTAACGTAGTCAGTCCGCCTCTCTTGACTCCTGTCCGTCGTCCTCGTACACATGTTCTTATTCTG
>NZ_JARLJK010000156.1:0-1878 GCF_031291215.1 Silvimonas sp. | reverse complement strand
GACTACGGAACGCTGTCGTTTGAAAACAACGTGTTCGGGCAAAGGCACGAAAAGATCATGGCCTCTGCACCGCTAGCGGCCGATGCGCGCAAAGTTGGCTTTGAATTCGTGCCCGCCACGGGCAACGCGGCCGAAGGGCTGCCGTGGACCGCGAAAGTCGGCGGCGGCACGATCCGCCTGCTGGTCGATGGCAAGGCCGTGGCAGAAAGCGCGGTCAGCCTCTATCCCGACTATGCCGGCGCCTTCAGCGAGACTTTTGACATCGGCAAGGACCGCGGCTCACAAGTCGGAACCAGCGAAGCGGCGCGGCAGTCGGCCACTGTGGCAATCAACCGCGTAACACTGGACCTGCCTTGAAAATCCCGAGACAGGCTTGCGTCAACGCCCGTGACATTGACGCAAGCCTGTCTCAAACACGACCGGGCAAGCTCCGCATTCGGGCCGTTCGCGCTTCGCCCTCTTATACCAAGGTGCGGTGGACGGCCTCCGTACGGCATCACAATGTGCCAGAGTGAGGTTGTTGGAAACCCAAACGAGGAGACCGTCCGTGGAGCAAATTATCCGAATTGGCATGGATACGTCAAAGCATGTTTTTCAGCTGCATGGTGTGAACGCCGCCGAGCAGCCGGTGTTGCGCAAGAAGCTGCGCCGCGCGGAAATGATAGCGTTTTTTGAGAAGCTTCCCCCAACAATGGTCGCGATCGAAGCCTGTGGCAGTTCGCATCACTGGGCACGGTTGCTGGGTGGGCTTGGCCATGATGTAAAGCTGATCGCACCGCAATTGTCGAAGCCGTACGTGAAGCGCGGCAAGAATGACGCAGCAGACGCCGAGGCGCTTTGCGAGGCGATGAGTCGCCCCACGATGCGTTTCGTTCCGGTGAAGAGCGCCGAGCAGCAGGCATCATTGATGCTGATGGGGATGCGCGACAGGCTGGTCCGAAACAGAACGCAACTCGCCAACGCGATCAGAGGCTATGCGGCCGAATTCGGGCTCACAGCGGCCAAGGGCATGTGCAAGGTTGAGCCTTTACTCGATCGTATCGCCATCGATCCTGCGATCCCCGCGCTCGCACGGGAACTCTTCGCGTCCCATGCCATGGAATATCGGCAACTGGATGAACAGCTCGACGGAATCGACGCGAAGCTGATGAAGTGGCACCGGGCCAATGAGTGCAGTCGTCGTCTGGCGCAAATTCCGGGCGTCGGGCCGGTCGGGGCTGCCTTGCTGATGATGAAGACCCCAGCGCCGGAGCTCTTCGCATCCGGTCGCCAGTTCGCGGCATGGATGGGTCTGACGCCCAAAGACCATTCGACGGCAGGAAAGAGCAGGCCAGGCATCATCACCCGGGCAGGCGACGAGACGCTGCGATGCACGCTCGTGGTCGGAGCTACATCGCTCCTGCAGCATGTGAGGGCGGGGCGGGGAAAGAACGGCACGCCATGGCTGCTCGAGTTGCTCAAGCGCAAACCGCCCAAGCTGGTCGCGGTCGCATTGGCCAACAAGATTGCTCGCATTGCCTGGAAGATGATGATGACCGGTGAAGTTTATCGCGCAAGCGCGGCGCTGCCGCCCCAGGCATGCGCAGCTTGAGATCAGTCAGTCACGGCGAGCACATATTGACGCTGTCGTGCTGATCTGGTGCCTGAACTTGCAGGAATAGCAGATGGTGTGATCAATCGATCCAAGGCGTGTGACATTCCGTTAATACCAATGGCCTTCAAAAGGTCGTCACGTTGTTTGGAACACTCGCCGCGGAAACCATCTTGGCCAGCGTCCAAGTGCGGACGCACCCAAAGGCCGGACATATGGACGCAAGCGATTAGATCAAATCACTGCCAACGCCTTGCAGGGAGGAGGCCGTCCACATATGGTATTAG
>NZ_JARLJK010000032.1:0-2088 GCF_031291215.1 Silvimonas sp. | reverse complement strand
GAGAGCAAATCACTCGAAGAGCATCGCCGTCGAAGACTTGAGAGAACAGGTACTTGGCGGTGACCTTGCTCAGTCCGATCCACTGTGCCATGTTCATGGTGCTCGGTTGGGTGAAGGGCCGCTTGGTCGGCGGCGCAATGCTGGGTGGTGCACAGATTTGAGACCAGCAGATTCGCTCGAGCGTTTCCAGGCAACGCTGGGGCACATCCCATGTGTCGATGTCGCGAGACAGGGCCGCCACGCGATCATGCTGGACAAGAGATCAAATGGTGACAAATTGTCAGCGATTGTCACACTCTCGCGATGCCAGGGATCGTCATGACAAGCAGCGCGCGGTGCTTACTGACGCTGGCTGCCGCTGCCGATGCAGCTGCTGGTGGTGCAGCCTTGTTCTGCTTGGCCTGCAGCGCCTTGAGCTGCGTCGTCAGCTTGTTGCCGAAGATCATCTTGAAGAAGTGTGCACCGACGACGCCGGGCACGATATGCATCATGTCCGGGATGGTCATCGTCGCGATGTCGAAGTAGGACAGTCGAAGGAGAGGAGAGCAGCCCATCACGCCGAGGGTCTGCTGGAGATCTTCTTTCGCTGGATGGCGGTCGCCGGGGAACTCGCCTGCGCGAACAGACGGTCGGCTTCCAGGCCAGCCTTGTGAATCTCCGAATGCGTACGAAGCTGAGGACGAGTGTTCGCATTGGCCAAGTCTTCGAAGCCATCATAGCACATTGAACTACTGATCGATGCACCCTGCGAACAAGACAAAGGAGCACAAAGGAGCAAATTGTCAACAAATTGTCAACATGATGTAAATTGTCAACAAACCGCCGCAAATTGTCAACATCACTTACTTGGGTGTGGCACTTCATGCATCCGTACGTGCTCCCGTGAGGCTGCTGTAGGTTGTTGGAGCTGTGTGCTGGGAGATCGCAATTGGTGCTGAGAAGCTTGACGCGGTAAGTGGTCAACCGCTTTGTTGTAGGGTCTGTCGCTTCGAAGCCGGGGTAATAGAGAGTCTCCAACTCCTCCACGAGCTTCTTCAGGTAGGGCGCGACATTGGCACATTTCGGGCCAGGGATCATCGCAGGAATGAGCATGTACGGCGAGCGGTGGCGAAGGTTCTCCGGCAGGTTGAGGACCATGCATTGCATCGGCGTGTAGCTGTTTGGCGAGCTCTTGAATGGCTTGACCCCGTCAATGTTGAGTGAGAGAACGATGTCCCGTCTCGAGCCGCCAAAGGATGTCTTCTGTCCTTCGGGATGCTGAACCGTCGGTCGGGAGCGCCCTTCGACGACGTGCTTCCACCACATCGATGACTCGTAGATGTTGCGCACCGGGCGGTCAGGAGCGGGCGGATCTGCGATCGAGGGGAGCTTCATCAACGGTGCGATGACCGGATTCTCCACCAGCTCCTTCAAGGATGCTGTCAGACCGACGTACAGGAACTTCTTCACTGCCAGAGACACGCAGACAGATGCAGACGGATGGTGGGTGAGTCGTCAATGATTGACAATTGTCAAGCAACAGTTGCAATTGCGATGTGGTTGTACCTTGACGCCCTTGCCCTTCTGATTGATCGGCTCATGGCACACCGGACACGCCCACGCATCCATGTTCGGATGTGTTTTGAGGTAAGCCGAACACGTCTCCGGGGCAACCCAGCAGTCGTTGTGGCACACCGGGTATTCCTGCAGCTGCTCCTGGGAGCCATCGAGGATGAGCCGGGCAGCCCTGTGGTAGCTGGGAAAGTTGTGCGGCTGGGGAAAGTGCTGCTGCAGCACCTTGAAGTACTTCTCCTGCGTTCCTTCCGCGACGTTGCCACTCGTGCCGACTGACATCAGATCCTGAACCAATCGACGCGTGGTGTACGCGTGACCTGGGAAAGCAGGCTGGTCCGCGTCCGGGATGATGACGGAGCCCAGTGGTGCCGGCAAGCCAGCACGACGAGCATCCTCCTCTGCGCCAATGCTCGCCGGACCCAGCTCGAAGTCTTGTTCCTTGCTCTCCCACTGATCGGCGTCCAAGGAAAAGAGATCCGGTTCGCTTTCGTAACTCTCCTCGCGTTCTTCGTCCAACTCCACCGCGTCGCCCAG
>NZ_JARLJK010000155.1:0-5058 GCF_031291215.1 Silvimonas sp. | reverse complement strand
GGACAGGCGCACATCCCCACGTCGCCCCCATGCCGCTTCCTGGTGTGTCATGGTGGGCCTGCTGCACCCGCCCCCCTCACTCACTGTGTTTGTGTGTGTATGTGTAAGGTGTTGCCATGGAGCCAGGGCCCGCGGGAGCGCCCTGTGATGTCGGACAGGCGTTCATAACACCCCCGGCCCCATGCCGCTTCCTGGTGCCCGGCCCCCTCACTCACTGTGTTTTGTGTGTGTGTGTGTGTGTGTGTGTGTGTGTGTGTATGTGTTGTTATGCAGTTCATTCTTCTGGCATGTTCAGCTGTTTCCGAGCACCTCTACGCGGCTGTGGTTGCGGCGCCGCATGTTTGGCCACCTTCTTCACTGCCGTGTCGACTGGACTCGAGGTGTGTTGCCCAGGCCTGCCCAACGCCTTTATCGCCTCCTTCATCTTCGCACCCTTCGTACTCCGCCTAAACCGGTAGACTCGTGGGAAGCTGCTGTTGTCCATGAGCCACTTGATCTCCTCCTTCGTCTGTGTTGAAATGGCTGTGTCGTTGATCTGCAGCAGCTGATCACCAGGCAATATCCGCTGCTGTTGGACATCGAACCTCTCCAGCCCGGCCGTGACATACGGGACAACCAGCTTCGCCCCGATGTTTGTACCAACCCGTACCACGGTACCTTCTTTCGTCGCCTCCTGCACCTCCAGAGGGATGCCGGAAACGAAGCCTGGCTTCCCGCTTGGCGCTGTGACGAACATCTCGAACTGCACCTCGCCTCGTGTCGGCTGCTTCACCCAGTACGTCTCCTGATTCCCGCATTTGACCTTGCGGGAGTTGACTGTCTTGAGCTGTGCTCGCAGGGCTTGTACTCGCTCGTCTGGGCGCATGATACCTGCGTTCCGCAGCTCTGTGTAGATGCGAGACCGGCAGTACGCATCCAGCAGTAAGTCCAGCACACGCCGCCTTGTGTCTGCGTCCGTTGGCGTTGTTCCCGGTGCCTCCAGTGCGTCGATGGCGTCCACCACCTCGTCCCACTTCTGCCCAATGACGATGCTCGTCTTCATGCGGTGGCGGAAGTACCTCAGCAGGTCCTTGTGGAAGAGGAGAAAGTTACTTGGCTTCAGCACGTATGCGCGGCCCCAACGCTCAACGAAGAAGAAGAAGGCCGCCGCCAACTGTGTGGGGCAGCATTTCCGCTCGCCTGGCCAGTGGCGCAGCGCTATGGGCGGGACCACGAACCCAGCATTGCTGTTGAGCTTGTGCATCAGCCTCCAGGCCTTCGGATCCTTGCCTGCCCTGATGCTCTGATTCCGCGTGCCCTTGCGAATCAGGTATCCAAACCAGTGGATGAGGATCCGCTTCTCCGGCTCTGTGAATGGTACCTCTGGTGGCTCTGCCCGGCTCTCCCGCTCATCCTGGCGTCGCTGTTGGGGTGTGTCCCACGCGGCCTCGCGCAGCACTGAGTGAACACCAAATCGTGGTGCTGCCGGCGTCTCCAGCGCTGGTGCATCCCCTCCACCCTCCTCCTCCTCCCTGGCGGTGCGGCGTGGCGTCTGCTCGGGCTGGGCTTGCGCCTTGCAACACTCGCCGCATGTGCAACTCTCATCAACGTCACCCTCGGCGCCCTCACCCTCGGCGCCCTCTCCCTCACCGTAAGCCGCCTCAAAATCTTCGTATTCCAACGACTCGTCGCTGTCACTGGCCCCGTCATTCCAGTGCCCTACCACCGTCTCGTTGTGACACTCACACCCGCAGTCGTCGCCCGCCTCATCGTCACCCACCTTCTCCTCTGTGCCCACCTTCTCCTCTGTGTCCACGGCTTCAGCACGCAGTGGAGGAATCTCGCTGGGGGACCACTTGCGCCACTCCATCATCGGCAGGAGAAGCTTCCTCATCGCGACTTCGGCAACGTGTATGGCCAAGACGTGTTCGGCTGCTGTCAGGCCCTGCTGTCCGCCCGCCTGAGGTGGCACGTGGTGTCGCCACCGGCGGCCATGCCCGGTCACCACCGCATCGATGACGTACTTGCGAAGCTTGTGTGCCCGCTTGTCCCACGCCTGGCCCGACCATGCGACAATCATCTGGCCTTTAACCGGGTGGATGAAGTGGTGGAAGGCTGCCTCCAGCTCCTGACATGTGCAGGACAGGTAAGCCAAGAGTGCCTCCCGCATTGCTTGTGTGTTGAAGGTGTTGATGAGGCTGTTGATGCTGGCATATGTAGGCGCATCCTTCATCGTTTGTCGCCGCAACTGCTCCAGGAGCTTGCCAACATCCAGCGTCTCCCCGCCATCAGTGTCCGTGCCCAATCCACCAAGATCTCCGTCTTCCACGTCTGGTGGCGGAGCCGGACCACTCAGCGCTGTGCCAACAAAGGGGTCACTCACCTCGCCGCGCTTCAGTCGCTTTGCAAACTGTGAGTCGTCCACGTCTGCCTGGGGCTTGTTCAGCACGTTGTTGATGGCGTCACTTACCTGTTGTGACTGATGTACAGATATGATGCGCGAGTACGTGCCCATGGTCAGCTGCGTGGCAGATCCGCGGAGGCGAACCCGACCAAATGAGCCCTCAATCTCGCTTTGGCTCGGTGTGTGGATTGGAGGCAGCTCCCTCGCGTCCCGCCCCCGCCCAATCCGTGCCACGTACTGGTTGAGGAGGCCTTCCCACGCGGCGACGTAGCACTCACCACTCTCCAGAGTCTGGCTTGCAAAGCCGATGCGGGCGAGGTGCTGCTTTGAAATCTTCTGCCCCGGTGCACACTGGCGTATGAGCATGGCCTTGTACGCCTCCTGGTCCCCACGCATCTTCGCCAGGATCTGCTTTGACGTCTTCAGCCGGTGGTCCTCCGCGCTCCGGTAGCCCCATAAGTGACCAAACCGTTGTGTCCGCCATGCTTGGCCCAGGAACGTGTACTGCTGCACAAGGTGGGAGGTTGCTACAGGACTGATGCCGACCTTGCCAACGGCACGGCGCCCCGTGTCGTCCTTCCCCTCCGCTGCTGCTTGGATCACTTCGCTCTGCGCCTTCAACTTCTCCGTGTGCATGTCCAGCATCCCCACCGCTGTGCGCATGTTGATTGCCTTGTCGAAGAGGTCCATCCTCATCTTGGACGTCGCAGTGAGGTACACAGCCTCCTTGTTCAGTGCTGGCGCAAGGGCGGCGGAGCTGTTCACCTGGGTGTCGTACTCCAGCAACTCCTCAAATGGCGTCCAGCCAGCGAAGTCCCACCTGTCAGGCTGACCAACTGGGTCTGTTTGGACGGGGAGGATGCGGCTGGATGTGTCAGTGCCCTTCGCGTTGAACAGGGCATTGCGGAAGGCCTTCAACGCGTGCTCACTGTCGGGGAAGAAGAACAGCTTGGCGCCGTCCATGAGCGGGTGGGGACACGACACAGAGTCAGCTGTGACGGTCCCACCAGCAGCGCCTCCATGCGCCGGTGCCTGTGTGCAGTCGCATGGTGACTCCCGCATGCGGGCGCCTACCTCCTTCGCTCCCGCCTTTGTGCAGCCTGTTGCCTCGCAGAACGAGTGCCGCAGCTGGACGTTGCTGGTGTGTGAGTCGGCCATGACTCCCCACACCTCGAAGCCATTGGCGTGCAGTGCTATCAGCGCTTCAAGAAGCCACATCACAAGCCTGGTCGCCCGCAGTTCGTCCTTATCCGCACTGTGGAAGTGGCCGATGGGGAAGGAGAAGGAGTGGTCCAGCGAGGAGAAGTACCACTGCGTCGAGTGATCGCCAAGGAGGTGAGCAGCCGCGCTGTAGTCCCGATCCTCAATCGCGTCCATTTCTTCAGCAGTGTATCCGTCCCCCACTGCTGCAGCGAAGAAGTATGTGTCATCCTTGCAGCCGGTCAGGTTTTGGAGCCGATTGTTTGTGCCAACGCCGGTTTGGATGAAGACGTCATCAAAGTGCACCATGCCCGCTCGGGATGCTTCCCGTCCTTCTCCAAACACACCAGCAGCGCGTGCCGCCTCCACCATCTTCACCAGGCCGTTTGGGTCAAAGCGGGTGGACAGGCTGCCGGTGTCGCCCAGGGCATTCAGCGTTGACGGAGAGGGAAGGAAGGGGAGCGCCGCGTGTTGAAGCTTGTAGTTGGACTTGCCACCGTGGGTGTACTGGGAGTTGGCGTAATGGAGGACACGAGGGTGGTGTTTGTAGGTCTTCTTCCCGGTGAGGATGCGGTCACAGGCTGTGCTCATCATCGCACCGAGTAAGGTGTGGTACTCAGCGTCCGCTGTGTGTGTTGGAGAGCTTGATGTCATCTTGTTGAACACCTGTACCAGGTCGATGGCTTGCAGCAGGGCCAGGTCAGCCTCCGCCTCCTGCTTCTGCGCCTTCTTCAACTCCATCTTCTTGTGGTCCGCCTGAAGGGTGAGCTCCGCAACCTTCAGGCAGACTGCCCGGTTGCCTGCGTTGATGGGCAGTATGCGGTCCATGTCCGTGCGATCGACGTGCTTCAACACCTCGCTGACTGCTGTCCGCTCGGCTGCTGTCCGCTCGGCTTCTGCCCGCTTTGCCTTCATGCCGTCTGCGGGAGGCTTGCTTTCCCTCATCACCATCGCATGCAGCTCGTCCAGTTCCGCCTGCGCCATGCAACCAGAACATGTACGAAATTGTACTGCGCGTGCGCGTGTGTGTGCTCAATCGCGTTGTACCTGCAGGCGTTTCACCAATTCTGTGCATTCCGAGCCACGTTTCTGGATGCGCTCTTGAAGCTCAGATGCCCAGCTGCTGTTTGCCCTCTTCAGCTCGTGCACCCTCTTCTGGAGCTTGCAGATGAGACGCTCTTTCTCCTGCACCTGTGGGACACAGGCGCAGAATCAGTTAGCGACAGGTGCATAGCGGGGTGTGCGTGTTTCTTGTGTGTGTGTGTCATGTGTGTGTGACATATGTGTGTGTGTGTTTGTTTGTGTTTGTGTGCGTGTGTGTTGTGTGGTGTGTGACTGTTTGTGTGGTGTGTGTGTGTGTGTGTGTGTGTGTGTGTGCGTGTGTGTGTGCCAGTGTGTGTGTGTGTGTGTGTGTGTGTGTGTGTGTGTGTGTGTGTGTGTGTGTGTGTGTGCGAAGTGCGTGGGGTTGGTGCGAG
>NZ_JARLJK010000031.1:0-1053 GCF_031291215.1 Silvimonas sp. | reverse complement strand
GTCGATCTCGTCATTGGTGCAGAAGAGGTCATCACATCGCTCTCCGACAAAGATATTGTGAGCATCCCGCTCTTGCGCGAAGACTTCGTGACGGTTGTCGGGCCGGACCATCTGCTTGCTTCCAGCCTTGGTGCGGATGACAGCACCCGGCCTGTACGACAATTGGCATTCCGGCCGGGCAGCGGCCCGCTGGAGCTACTAGCCAAAATGCAGCCGCTGCTTCCCACGAACCGGTTCGCGACCCTGCCCACCTTCACCGTTCTGCCGATCCTTGCCCTTTTGACTGGTACCGCAGCATTCGTGCCGCGAATGATCGCCACGCGGTTCGCAAGTTTTCTTCCGCTCACGATTGTGGAAGGAGTCGGCCCCCGTACAGAGGTCACCATCTGCATGGCATGGCACCACCGCTGGCAAGAAGACGGCGGTCACCGCTGGTTGCGCGAACTGATCGCCGAGCGATGCACCCAAACCACGAACCGGAACGCGGATTTATAGGTCGATGCCGATGATCGATTTGCATGTCGCAGCAGATTTGCAACGCGACGCAACCTTGGATCAGCAAGTGAACGACATCTCGTTGAGCGGTTCGTCGCGCACCCGCCAGTCGAAGATTTCGACGAATGCATCCTGCGTTGGCCAATGGAAGAACGGGCGGCAACCTGATAACCAGCCCGCTATCCTGGCTGTGCAGGAAAATGGGAAATCACCCCTTCGGACGTCCACAAAATCGAAGGTTCGCGGCCCTTATGTCCGGCCAAGTTCGAGGATCAGCGTCCTGAACCATCGGTTGCGTGGCTGTGTGGTCTGGCTCGCATACCATGCCACCGCCATTTCCATTTCCACATTGGTCGTTCCCAGATTTTCGAGAATCTCGATAGGGCAGGCCTCCTGCAGATGGGCCGCGAGTTTACTCGGGACAACGGCCGCGCAGCTGCCTTCCAGCACCATCGCCGGCAGCAGATTGAAATGCTGAACCTGCGCCACGACTTGCCCGGTAATCCCGTCCCAGCCATTGAGCACGCTGAGGGCGGATGGATCGACCGCGACCAGACC
>NZ_JARLJK010000154.1:0-13782 GCF_031291215.1 Silvimonas sp. | reverse complement strand
GTCGGCGTCGGGGTCGGCGTCGGCGTCGGCGGCGGGGTCGGTGTTGGGGTCGGGGTCGGGGTCGGCGTCGGCGTCGGCGACGGCGTCGGCGTCGCCGGCGGGGTCGGCGTCGGGGTCGGGGTCGGGGTCGGCGTCGGCGTCGGGGTCGGGGTCGGCGTCGGCGTCGGCGTCGGAGAAGAACCCGAACCGCTTGAAGCGGCCGCAGCAACGCCGCCGACCACGCCTGCGCCAAGTAAGCCAAGAACCCAGTTGCTGCTACCGTGGTGCTGCTTGGCCTTGTGCTTTTTCGTCTGCTGGCCGAACTGGTCCTGATCGGCGATTGCGATCACCGGCGCGAGCGCCAGGCTGGACACCGCCGCGATCGAAACAACCTTACCTGCCAGTTTGAACTGCCTGTACATGCCCAATCCCCATGCATAATCAAGCTACGCCATCTGCCTGCTGCGAGCTTGGCGCCCCTTCCCGCCCGGACGTTTGACCAACCCGAACGGGTATCTGTAATTTGGCAAAAACCAAACGTATTTGTGCTGGATCATTCTCCAACAGGTCATAACCAAACACGCAAGATAAGAATTTGATCTGAAATGATTATTGACTCCAAATTGAATGGAGTACGAAAACAGGCCATTCCCGCCAACCAATCAGGCACCGCTCGGTGGACAAGAGAGGTTGGCGCGGATTTTTCGAACGGCGGTCAGGATCTCGTGCTCTATCAGATCCCCCCGACGATGATCGGTAAAGCAGCCAGCAAAGCGGTCCACCAGCTTCATCGCACGATCAGTGGCACCCGGCAGCTACTCGCCGCCATGGCTTGTCACCCCGCCGCTGTCAAATGCCGCAACCACGGCACCAGATCCCTACATCATTTACGCGAAGAAAAGCGGACGATGCGGACGAACCGCCCGCTGGAATAACCGTCCCGTGGGGCGAAAGTGGCGACGACCTGTCCCTGGGCAAGCAATCGGCGATAGGCATCAAATTCCCTCGGGAAATCGTCCTTCTCTGCCAGATAGCGGTCATACTGCGTAAGGATCGCATAGTCCGCAGCACAAGTGGACCGGCGGTCGGGTGCGACCGTGCCATAGTCGACATTGGAACGTGCGCCGCGACCGTTGGAAATCGTGCGATGATCGATCTTGCCCTCGAGCGCATGGCGCGGGTCAATGCAGCCTGCATCGCCGAACGGAAACAGCATGTGCCAGGGTTGTGAAAGAAGATCGAAACCGAAATGTTCGATCAGCACAGTACTGCCCGGCGGAATATGCGCAATCGCCCAGGCCGAGGCTTGCTGCGCCGTGTTGTTTGCCCGCGCGTGGGCAGCCGCTACATCCGTCAGTGTCAGGGGCAGGCACGCACTGCCAAGCGCCAGCCCTGCCCCCGCCACGGCACCGGTTCGTAGCGCCAGCCAGTGTCGCAGTGTGCAAAGGCCGACACCGCCAAACACGGCCAGAAACGGCAGCAGCGGCAAAATCCAGCGTTCCCACACCAGATGCTGACAACTGAAAACGACCATGAACACGATCAGCAAAGGCCACAGCAGCACCCGCGCGAACGCGTCACGGCGCAGCGTCCACGCGCCCAAACCGCACAGCAGCAGGCCGACCATACCGAATGCGGTGGTCAGCGGGCCGGACAGATACCACCAGGCATTGGTCAAAGGGCCACCACCCGTGGCGCCCAGATGATGCACTTGCGCCTCTCCCGCCAGATCACCCAGCACCGTGTCATGGGCGATTAACAGGTATGGCGCGATCACGATCAATAGAACCGGCACCAACGCGACAAATGCAATTCCGGCGCGCAGGGCCATGGTCAGGGGCATCCGCCCCGTCTTCCACCGCCAGCCGAGAGCGGCAATCATCGCCAGACCCCCGATAGCAAAAGGCCACTTGCTGGCAATCGCCAGCGCGCACCACAAGGCGCCGCGAATGACTCGTGGTTTGTCCTCCATCACGTCCAGCGCGCTGAGCACGGCAAGGATCAGGAACACGCAGCCCACGATGTCGGATCGCACAACTTGCGACCAGGCGATATGCACCGGGCTCAACGCCAGCAACAGCGCGGCGGCCCATTTCGCCTCTTCGCCCGCAATCCGCCCCGCCAGACGCCCTGTCAGCGCCACGGTCCAGACCCCGAACAGCACCATGACGATCCGCCCCGGCAGGATGACCCAGCCGGGGTTCAGGTAAAGCCGGCTGACAAACGCGGCGGGTGTGGCAAACCAGCCCAGCGCATGCCCCACCAGAAACACCGCGACATCGACCAGCGCCAGCATATACATCGTGGTCGTTGCCGGGTGGCCGAACCAGCCGGGATTGAGCGTATGCGTCTGCAACATGTGCACCGCGCCCAGCTCAAACATCAGCTCATCGGGATCGTTGAGCGCGGGCAGCCCGAAGTTGACCGGCCAAAGGCGCAAGCCAAGTGCGATTGTCAGGATCACCAACAAGAGAATTGTGGACGATGGCTTCGCGCGCAGAGATCCAGTCACAGCGACGATCGATCCTCGACGCGTGCGGGCAATGGCTGTCCTGTCGGCGGGCTTGGTGGCCGCGCGCCGGGCCACAGCGGCCAGTCGCCCCGGAATCGCCAACGTCCCTGCCATCCCTGCTGCTTGATATCGCGCCAGACATCGGCAATCGTAGCGCCGCCCAAAAGGTTGGCAATGATCAGCACAAGCCCCGGCCGCAGCAGGCTCATCACCCCTACACCATATTGCGCGATGACATCGCGGCCCGAAAGATAGCTGGTTCGCAATAAACCCGGCAGAAAGCCCAGAACGTAGTCGTACGGAATGCACAATACAAAGGCCAGGACGATGGCAATTTTGCAGGGCAGCCCCCTCCACGGCTCCATGAACACGAACAAGAGCAGCAGAATTTCCGTGTAACCGCCTGCCTCGGATGCGCTCAATGCAAGCGCCAGAGCGAGATACACCATGCGGTTCGGCGCCACCGCCTCTGGCCGCAACCACGACGCAACGGCCGCACTCAAAATCACGCCCTGCGTCGCGTGGATGAACAGCGGGACGACCAATGCCAACGTGTCAGCAGTTCGTCCATCAACGATTGAATTTAACGGAAAGTCGCTTTTAAGCAGCGTGATAAGCGGAATGTACGTCGCCGGATACCACAGGTCCAACACTGCGCTTGCGGAAAATCCACTTGAATAGTCGGACAGATTGCGGAGCAATTGCTGGGGAGAGCCATCCTGCAGCACCGCCCAGGTCAGAAAATAGACCGCCACTGAGGCCAGTATCATACCCTCGGTCGCGATCCACCGGCGGCGCAAGAGCGGCGCAAAAACCGCCGCGATGAGATAGACCTTGAGGTTTACCCCGAAGCCTGCTGCCAACCAGCGCAACCGAGCCGAGCGCAGCAAGGGGCCGAAGGCCAGCAGCACATTCAGGTAACACAACAAAACCAGATTTCCGCGTTCATAGGCATAGAGCATAGGCAAGCCGAAACTCAGCGCAAAGGCTCTGGGCCAGCCGCGCCGACCGTGCAATTTGACCATAACGATGAAGGTCAGCACCGCGTTGACCAACAGCAGCGCCGTGAAGAACACCACACCCACCCAGTCGCAGGACCGCACCTCTTCCGAGCGGGTATAGTGGTAACATTCGGCAAAGCTGAAAATACGCATGATAACAAAGGACAGCGGCGGATAAATCGTCCGCTCGACCTCAAATGCGCCCGGCTTGTGAGCCCAAATTGTCAGCGAATACCAATCCATGAAGGTGCCGCTGGGTTCGTAGAACCAAGGCTGCGGCAGGTATCCGTTGCTGAAAAAAAACACGAAGGTGTTGAGCAAACCACACAAAATCAGGAACGCAAGGCCATATTCCAGCCACATCCCCCGCGCTGACGTCGGCCTTGACTTATTCATGCACAGATCTTTTGAATACAAAATACCGCAATAAAAAATAGTTTACAAAAGATACAATAATAATTGTTAATATTCCCGCCAAATATGGAGACGACACGATCCTGGAAACCATAAATAAAATCCCAAGACCAAGAAAATAGTTACCTGCGTAGGAGATTATATAGCGAATATTGTTTGGCTTTGAATTTCGAAATACATGCCTGCTAAACGTGATATAATTAAAAATCATACCGAAAACATGAGAGGCAAGCTGAGCAACAAATATGTTTGCACCAAACCACACAAATGCAGCATAAGAACTATAACCGAATGCCGTATTCAGCAGACCAGCCTGATAATATCGCCACATTTCGACCAGACGATCTCGTGAAATTACCCTGTTCATTTTATCAATATTCCGCCGGGAAATTGACCCGCTCGCGCTCGATTACCATAGGTGTATTACGGGTTCGCTCGGAAATAATACGCAAGTTATCTCCAAGCAGGCCAATAAAACCGAAAAGAAGCGCAAATTGGCCTTGCAGTACGGCAGCAATGAACCAGCCTGCGATTGGTCGCCCAAGGAAAAATGCCGCCGCCCCTCCCAGCAGCATGACCACCGTCATGACCGATGCGAACGCACCGATATACATGGGTACACGCAGCAGACGCTTTGACGAACCGGCCAATGCCGACATGGCGAAATCGAGCAAGCCGAAAAAGTCGTTTTTCGACACGCCCGCCGCGCGCGGCGGTCGCACGTATTCCACAGTTTCCAGGCGGTATCCGGTTTCCACCAGCATTCCGCGGAAGAACGGCTCCGGCTCGCTGATCGCGCGTGTGGCATCCACCACCCGCGCATCATAGAGGCCAAACCCTGTGGCATGAGGCACCACCGGGTAGTCGCTGAAATTGCGCGCCAGCCAATAAGACAAGCGCCGAACCAAGCTAAGCACAAAGCCCACTTTACGTTCGGCTGCGCGTACGCCCAAGACAATGTCGGCACCATTTTGCCAACGCTCGACCAATGTGGGTATCATCTCTGGCGGATCCTGGAAATCGGCGCAGAGTCCGATCACCGCGCGCCCGCGCGCCTGATAAATCCCGTGCGTGGGCGAACGCATCTGCCCGAAATTACGGGTATTCACAATCAGCCGGACACGCGGATCGCGCGCGCAGATCTCTTTGACAATCGTCACTGTCCGATCGACCGAGGCGTTGTCGATCACAATGATTTCAAAGCTCAGCCCCAGCTTTTCCAGCTGTTCTGTCGCAGCGGCGCAAATCGCCTCGGCATTTTCTTCTTCATTGTAGCATGGGATTACAACCGAAATATCCGGACGTTCACTGGACACCGTCTTGGCCCTCCGCTTTTCCGGACCCGATCGGCGGACGCACCAGATAGAACTCCATGGCGACTTCCAGTAACACAATCAGTCCACCTGCCAGCACAGCCCAAAAATTGTACTGCCTTTCGGGGTCGATATAAGGTGGCTCAAGTATGCGCGCGTTGGATATGGCCGCAATGTCCTCGGCCGTGGTCGATTGCAGATAGCGCACATAGTTGTCGTAAACCGTGCGCGCCAGATCGAGATTGCGCCGCAGCCGGTCGAGTTCGGTGGATTCGTGCACGACGCGGCCAACCGAGCCCTGCTCGCCAGGGGTCACCGAGCGAACTTGCGCGAGTTGCACCTTCAACGCGTCGATTTCGGCAATCACCTGACGCACACGCATATTGTCGTCGGTTCCGAACTGACGAGTGGCGTTCAACTCCACCTCTTTGCCACGGATCATGGCCTCCAGCTCTGGAATCCGGTCGCCGATGGCGCTGATGGCAGTTTGCGGGCTGCTATAGCGGGTTTGCAGGCGGAACGAATCATAGGCCGATTGCGCAGCTGAGAGCTGATCCCCCGACCGATGCAGCAGATTGAGCAACGCATCGCGCTTATAGGCAGTCTGGCTGCGCCCGATCACGGCCGTCCGTTCGCGCACGCAGTCCCCGTAAGCCGAGATGATATCGCGCGCGAGCACAGGATCATACAGCTTGGCGTCAAACATCACCATCCCGCCGCGCAGCGAATGCACCTCGACTTTGTGCCCGAGCCAAACCTCAACTTTCCTTTCAGACCAGCCAAGCCGATGCGGCAGATCGAGTTTTGCCGACACCGCCTGGGCGACAGCAGTACTTTGCGCCACGCGGACCAGCACCTCGACTTGCGCCTGATTGCCCAGCATCCCGGTCAAGGCGTTGAAGCCGCCGCCCATTGCCACCGGGCTAAGCGTTGGCGGATCAGCCGGTGTCAGCGTCATCGCCGCACGATAGGGCTGCGGGTAGACCGCACACACCGCGCTGACCGCGATCAACCCGGCAGCGACCGCCCGGCGTGGCCAAGCTTTGCCCAACGGCGACTTGCGGAGCAAGGTGCCGATTATGCCTTCGTTTCGGGCCATCACTTGATCGCCGAAACCGCGGCGGCGGTAACGCCGAACTGGAACAGCAAGGTCGAGAAGTTGAGGAGCTTGGTCAGCACCGAAGTTGAATGGGTCTTGATCGGCACAAAGATCGTGTCGCCGGGCGATACGGGCGCCGCCATCGCGCCGCGTTTGCGCGAGAGCACCGAACCATTGGCGCGCACGACGAAGACATTGCCGATGTCAGCCCCGCGAATCGGGCCGCCAGCCTGATCGATGTAGTCCTTCACGTGCAAATGTTGCGCGTCATCCAGAAGAAATGAGGCCTGCCGGAAAACCGCACCGAACACGCCCACAGTGTGCATCTTGGCGGGGACAAAGATGTGATCGTTGTTCTCGAGCACGATGTTGCCGGAAAGGGTGGTGCTATCGGGGCTCAAGTCGAGCACCAGACGACCGTCGGGTTCGCGCTGCCGCAATTTGTCGATGAAGGATTTGGCAGCGGTCAGCTGGCTCTGCCGCTCGGCAGCATCCTGCAAGCTGCTGGTCGTCAACGGGGCAATGGTCAGCGCCTGCTCCATCTGGTCGAGCGCCTCGTGATAGTTTTCCATCTGCTGCTGGCGCACCGAAACGCGCGAGAACACCGTGCTGAACGGATATGCACGCGACGACAGGCCGCCAGCCATGGTCACAACCTCCGACATCGACGTACCCGGTGCCACGAAATAGTTGCCCGGCTTGTTCACTTCGCCCTCGATCCGAACCACCACTTGCTGGCGCTCTTGCGGACGAATCAGCGAGCCTTGCGGCAGGATCTGCAAAATATCGCCCGCAGCCACCGGCTCGGTTCTGGCCTGCTCCCGGTCCACCTGCCGGCTGCCCACCGTATCGCGGTCGGACAGGCGATAAAGAATGATGCGCGAGGAATCAGCAAGGTTGGTTGTTCCGCCTGCCAGCTTCAGGACATCTTCGAGGTTTTCGCCGGGTTTCGCCTCATAGATCGCCTCTTCGTTGACGCTGCCGACGACCGCCACTTGTCGCCCTACCGGCGGAATGAACAGGACGTCCTCGCTCTTCACCAAAGGATCCTCGGTGCGATCACCCTTGCGCAACAATTGGTACAAGTCAAAATCGACGACTTCATGGCCGTTGCGATAGAGCTTGACCGAACGAAAACTGCCCCCGGCCGATGGCCCGCCCGCCGCCAATACGACATTGGCCAGCGTGGAAAGGCTGCTGACCGTATACGAGCCGGGGTTGTTGGCAAAACCGGTCACGTAAACGCGCACACCGTGCAGCGCCGCAACGCTTACCGAGACATCGTAGCCGCGATATTTGTGCCCGATGGCATCGGCAACCCGCTCCTTGAGATCGCGATAGAGCACACCCGCCAACGATACCGAACCGACATTGGGCAAATAGATCCGGCCATCGCGGTCAATAACGAAGCGCGCGCTGCCTTCGACCGAGCCAGTCAGCGAAATCGCGACGGTATCACCGATGTTGAGCGCATAATCCGGCGGAATCGCACTGGTAACCGGAACCGAGAAATCACGCGCCGGAGCCACCAGGAGATCGGCGCCATAGCGCTTGAGCGGACGACCGGTCACAACGCGCAGCCATGTTTCATATTCGCCCGGCTCAGCCGGCGGCTTCAGCCGCTCGGCGGCAGCGATGTCGATCCCTTTTGCATCCCAGGCACTGGACGAAGGCTGCGCGGGCGCAGCACTCGCGATCGAAACCGGCGTAATCGGTGGAATAACGCTGGTGGCTGATGCGCCGCCGGCCGCCGCTGCGCCGGCACCTGCGGATGCGCCGCCATTTTGGCCCAGAGCCGCCGCCGCCAGAGCGGAGACCGCGTTGCTGTCCACCGTTTGCGCCACGGCAACCGGCGCCGCAAAGGCGGCGAGCGCACCAGCGCCACAAACTACCAAAGCAGGATGTGGCCCTCGGCAACCCCGGCCAGACAAAACTTGGAGAAGCAACATCAAATTTTACCTATCAGACTGAAAATCGAAAAGGACAAACCTCCGCGCCTCACGCGGCACGCGTCTTCGACGAGCGCTCTATCACCTCGATCAGGGCCTCGAAGGAGGAAAAACGATGCGCAACATCATGCCCTGCGCATTCCCCCGCACCGTAACCGCCTTCATAAAGCACAAAGGGCAAACCGGCTGCGGCTGCCGCCTGCGCGTCAACCGCGCTGTCACCTATCATCAGCGCTTCGCACGAGTGCCCGCCGATCGCAGCCAGCGCATGACGCAGCGGCGCCGGATCGGGTTTGGCAATCGCCAGCGTATCCCCGCCCACAATCGCCTGGAAATACGCCGTCAACCCCAGATCACGCAGCAGACGTCGGGCCAGATGCTCGGGCTTATTGGTAACCACCGCCATGGGCATGCCCATGCCGCCGAATTGTTCCAATGCCGATACAACACCAGGGAAGATCACGCCGGGATCGGCAGAAACTTCGGCCAGCGCCGCGCGAAACGCATGCACGTCGGCCGCGCTATCCCCTGCCAGCGGCCCCAGCGCCCCTGCGACCAGTTCCACCACCCCTCGGCTGACCAGTGGCCGCACCCGATCGGGGCCTATCGAACCGCCGCCGCGCGCTGCCGCCACGACCGACAGCGCGACGGCAATGCCCATGGCGCTGTCCACCAAAGTCCCGTCCAGATCGAAAAGGAGAGCGGGAGGCGACATTTTCACCGCATCAACGGAACGAGCATGTTGGCCTCAAGCTCTTCACGCGGCAGGAATGGCGCCAGATCCTCCAGCGGCGCCGTCACCATCGTGCCATCCTCCAGCCGCTTCGACGAAAGCTTGGGCGCGAAGACCTGCTCCTTGTCGACCATGATCTCACAGATCGCGGGTCCGGGCGCCGCCAGAGTGGCGGCAATCGCCTCGCGCATGTCGGCATGGTCGCTGGTGCGCGCATAGGCCAGGCCAAACGCATGGGCGATCTTGGCAAAATCAGGGAAAGTCACCCCCGAGTCCGGGCCGCAACCAACCGAAAAGCCGGAGAAGTGCGCTTGTTGCGACTGGCGGATCGAATGATAGCCGGAATTGTTGTACAAGAAGATCTTGGCCGGAATATTCTGGCCGACAATCGTCTGCAATTCCTGAAGGTTCTGCATGATCGAGCCATCCCCAGCCATGCAGATGATCCGCGACGCACTGGCCGGGTCATCTCGCAAGGTCATGGCATGCCATGCGCCGATCGTGCCGGGCAGGTCATAGCCCATCGATGCCGCGCCCGAATTGGAATAGATCCGCTGCCCTTTCTTCAACCGCGCGGCCTGCACCGTGACGACTGCAGCCGTGGCATCAGCCATCACGATCACTTCATTCTCGGCCAGTTGCTCAAACAGCGCCTCGGTAAAGCAATAGGGGTTCACCACGGACTTGGTGTCCCAATACTCCGGCAGAACGGGGTGATATTTGGCGCGCCGTTCCTGGCACCAGCCGAGATAGGCTTCATGTGCGGCCGGGCGCTTGTGCTCGGCCAAGGCCCGGCGCAAGGCGGGCAGGAAATCTTTCAGGTTGGCATGCACCGGCATGTCGATCGACAGGGTTGGCTTGGCCAGTTCCGCCGCATCCACATCGACCATGATCTTTTTCGCTGCGCGCGCAAAAGAGGCGAAATTAAAACTGATCTGGCGGATGTTCAGGCGACACCCCAGCACCAGCAGGCAATCGGCGTTTTGTACCGCAAAATTGCCAGCCCGGTCACCAACTGTTCCCGGCCTGCCGACATACAACGGATGGTCTTCCTCGACCACATCCTGGGCATTCCAGGCCGGCGCCACCGGTACGCCCAGCAAATCGGCCACCGCCAGAAAATCTTCATAGGCGCCCGAAATCCGGACCCCCGTTCCCGGCATCAACACGGGACGTTCGGCAGCCATCAGAGCAGCAGCCACCTCACGCGCGGCAACGTTCACCGCATCACCCGTCAGCCAGCCATATTCCGCCGGCAACGCATAATCGCGGCCATAGCCTTCGCGCCGGGGATCAAATCCATGCAAGGTACCAGGGTCGATGGGCGCGGCCTGCACGTCGATCGGAATGTCGAGCCAAACCGGCCCCGGTCGCCCGGTTTCAGCCAGCCACAGCGCTTTTTCAAGGTGATAGCGGACATCCTGGGGGTCGGTCACCATGACAGCGTATTTGGTGATGGGCTTGACCATGGAAACGATGTCCACTTCCTGATCGCCCAACTGGCGCAAGCGCACGGGCGCATTGGATGCCAGCGTTTCGCGCTTCACCTGCCCGGACACCACGATCATCGCGATCGAATCCGTGTAGGCACCGTGGACCCCGTTCAGCGCGTTGATCCCCCCAGGCCCGGTTGTGACATTGAGCGCAGCCAACCGGCCCGACAGCCGCGTATAGCTTTCGGCCGCCATCGCAAGCGCCTGTTCGTGGTGGCAGCATACATAGCGCAAACCGTCGACGCGCCCCATGGCATCGTTAAGATGCATGGCGCCGCCGCCCGTGAGCATGAACACATGCCGCACACCATGAGCATGGAGTCTCTGCGCGATGTAATCAGAAAGCCTAATTTTGGCCATGGGTTCTCCTTACCGGATTGGACAGCCGCGATTCAAAGCGAAGCGTCGGCTATCCAATTGACCGGTCACCAAGATTTACGCGTGGACCGCAGGCTGATCGGCGCTCCGCGGCTCCAGCCCCCGGTCGGGGACCAGTGCCAGCACTTCGGGATCGTTCACATAGGCCGCGTCGATATCCGCAAGATTGATCGCGTCATAGGCCCGCAGCGACGTTTTCAACACTTCCCCGCTTTCGAATTCGCGGGTCGAGATCTGCCCCTTGAGAAGCGGCACAGCCAAAATCACATCACTATCGGTCAGCATGTGGCCGGCGGGCAGATCGTGGCGGACATAGACGCCACGCACCAGCGCATCGAGATATTCGCGTTCCTTGACCGGCACCACGCGCCTGACGGAGGCGGGGCCTCCGCACACTTCCTTGGCCTTGATAAAGGCCTTGAACCAGACGTCGGCCTGCTCGGGAAGGGTGCAATAAGAGCTGACCGGCACGCCTTCGTAGTCGATGTCAATGTGCCGTTCAAAGGTCCGCGCACCCTTGGCATAGGCCATCATCACCGAATTCTTCCAGTCTCGGTGTTCATGGGTTGAAAACCCGATCACAATGCCCGGATAGCGCGCCTTGAGGAAATCGATCTGGTTGAGCTCGAGGTCACTGTCTTCCGACGGATAGAGCGAAACGCAATGGTTGAGCGCAAACGGAATGTGGCGATCGGCAAAGAACGTCACCAGGTTATCGATATGGTGCAGATCGGCACCGCCCGACGACGCGATGACCGGTCTGCCGGTGGCGGCCAGCTTGCGCAGCAGGGTCTTGTCGCGGATATCGGAACTGGCGATCTTCAGAATATCGACGCCAAATTCGACGCACTTGTCGACCGATACCTCATCGAACGGTGTGACCATGGTCAGCATTTCGTGGTCGGCAACGCGATCGACCAACCGGCGCAAGTTGTCCCACGACATGTGGGTGTCGCGAGTCTTCTTGATGTAGCGAAAATCCGGCAGATCGCGATAATTGGGGTGGATGAACTGGTCGACATCGCGAAATTGCAGCTTGATCGATGCCCGGACGCCATTTTCTTTCACAACGGCAGCAAAGTCATCGATGATCTTCAGACCACGTTCGACCTTACCCCAGTGGTTGTTCGCCAACTCCAGGACAAAAAGATCATTGAAAATATCAGTCACGGTCATCTCCAGATCATTTGGCACGAGCGCCGTGCGGCAAAGGTGGGATCAGTATTTGTTTTTATCATATTCAAGTTCATGTTTATAATTTGGCTTCATTTCATCAATATAAAAGATAATTTTGATCGCATCGTGCCGTAATCAGGCGCCGTTTAGGGGCTCGGTGTAGCGCAAAGCCTTATGGCCCAGCCAAGCTACGGTGTCGGCGATCTGCTGGCGCAGTGGCCGAAGACGAAAGTTTGTCTGCATTGCCAGCACACGGGTTTGGGTGAAATCACCAAGATAGACGCTGGGTCGGCTCGTATCGACCTGACCGCGCGTGATGACCGGATTGCCCCCGACCGCCTGAGCGACCAGAGCGGCAAGATCGGCCATCTCCACAATTTCTGCTCCGCACAGATCCACCGGAGCGCCATGCATGAGCCGCGCCCGTGCAGAATCCAACACCAGTTCGCACAAGTCCTCAACATGCAGGAACGAACGGAAAACCGGCGTCGTTGCCATTATCGATATCTGTTCCGCAGCCAGGGCCTGCTTGGCGAAGTTGGCGATGGCATAGCCATCGACCTTGTTGATATAGGGGCCGGCCAGATTGAATATCCGCCCTGCAAGCACAGGCACGCCGACCGAGCGCCCCCAATCCAGAAAGCGCGCCTCCTGCCGGAGCTTGGCCAAACCATATGGATGCAGATCCCGCCCCTGCGCCCCCATCTGCGCCGCACCGGACGATGCGACGAACAGACTGGCAGGCGTAGCGTCGGCAATCGCCCCAAGCACCGCGTCGTCGATGGCGAGGTTGGTGTCGCAAAAGGCGCGCTCGCCAAGTTGCGCCGCCTTTTCGCGGGTCAGATACGCAAGGTGAATGACATGAGCGCCGGCGACGTCATCGGGGCTGATTGCATCGAGCGCCCTTACGCGGACCTCGCCGCCAGCCGTGTGCATGTTGCGCGCTGACGAGGCAAAGCAGGTGACCTGGTCCACCCAACCCTCACCCAGCCGCGCCGCCAGAGTTGCCAACATCGCCTGCCCGATCCAGCCCGATGGGCCGGTCACAACGTAACGCTCCAAAGGCATGGGAAATGCCATCAACGCGCCTCAGCCTCGCCTGCCGGCCAGCCAGGCACCGAGCGTTTCGGCAATATAGGCCAGATGATCATCATTCAGACCCGGATAGACACCGATCCAGAAGGTATTGGTGGTAACCAGATCGGCATTGGACAGATCGCCGACGGTCCGGACGTTGCGCCCCTTCATATAGGGCTGGTGCAAAAGGTTGCCGCCAAACAACAGCCGCGTGCCGATCCGCTTTTCATTAAGATACTGCACCAGATCTTCGCGATTGATCCCGCTCTCGGGACGAATGGTCAACGGAAAGCCGAACCAGCTCGGATTGCTGCGCGGCGTCGCCTGCGGCAGAATGAAGACATCCTCGAGCGGGCGCAGCAATTCGGTCAGCGCCGCGAAATTGCGCGCGCGCGCGGCGATGAAGCCGTCGAGCCGATCCATTTGCGCCAATCCGACCGAGGCCTGCATGTCGGTGATCTTCAGGTTATAGCCGACATGGCCATATGTGTACTTGTGGTCATAGCCCAGCGGCAAGGTGCCCAACCGACGCGCGAACCGCTTGCCGCAGGTGTTGTCCTGGCCCGGCGCGCACCAGCAATCGCGGCCCCAATCGCGCAGCGATTCCACCACCCGCTTCAACCGGGGCTTGTCGGTAAACACCGCGCCGCCTTCGCCC
>NZ_JARLJK010000030.1:0-4387 GCF_031291215.1 Silvimonas sp. | reverse complement strand
TGTGCTGTGTGGTGTCCGGGGGCCAAGGTGGCTGGCATCCCCACTCGCTGATCGTGGTTGATCCTTGGCAGGTGTCCCCATTTGGACAGCGCCTACGTCTTGGGCATGTGTCGTGCATTCACTGTGGCCCCCCAAGCGGTGGTTAGCCTGGGATGGGAGCATGGTCGCTGCGCTGGTTCGCTGCCAGTGGCCAGGCTCTCATGATGGCCATGGTGGTGTGCCCGAGTGCCGCAGACGCCCCTGTGCCGCTGCCATTGTCAACGGTTGCTGTAGTGTTTACACAATAACGTCGTGCTTAGTGCTGGGTTGGGTGCTGCCGGTGGGCGTGGTGGCGACTCAACTCCGTCACTGATGGGGAATGGGGCCCTGGTGCTACTCCTGTCGCCATCACTGGCTACGCTGCTGCTGTGGTGATGTGGATTCTGGTACTGGAGTGGGTGTGGGTGTGGGTGTTGGTCGTCATTGTCTGCACAGTTGAGGTGGCTGTGGTCGTCATTGTCTGCACAGTCCTCCGTGTGCATTCTGCTAGTGTGGGCGCACTGGTTGGGATTGGTTGTCCAAGCTGTTGTCGTCAGTACCTGTGTCAGTGGCGTTGAGCCTACCATGCTCAGGCTGTCAGTGTGGACGCAATGGTGGCATTGGTCGCTGCCGTGGTCGTCATCATCTCTGTGGCTGTTCCAGTGGCAATGGCCTTGCTATGCTGGCAGTGTGGTGGCGGTGGCGGCTCGTGTCATGCCAGTGGCGCTGGCAACGGGCACTCCATGCTGCCCATGTAAACTCAGTGGCGGCAGTGGTGGTCGTTGGCGTCGTTGCGGCTGTCTCAGTAGTGGCTGGCACTCCTTGCTGTCCATCATGATGTGGACGCATTGGCAGCGCTGGTGGTCGCTAGCTTCGTTGTCCTGGCTGTGTTAGTGGCTTCGGCCTTGCTGTGCTGTCAACCCAGTTCAAGTCGGTGGTCGTTGTCGTCATCACGCCACTGTGTCAGTGGCAGTGGCGGCTGGCACTAGTTGCGGTCAATGTGGTCACAGTGGCGGCGTGGGGTGGTCGCTGGCTTCACTGTCCTGGCTGTGTCGTAGGCTACGGCCTCGCTATGCTGTCAATGTGGACGCTGTGGCGGCGTTGGTGGCCGCTGTCATTGTTGGCAGCCGCCTCAGTGGCGTGGACACTCTACGATGTCAATGTGGCTGCAGCGGTGGCATTGATGGTCGTTGTCGTTGATAGTGGCTGTCTCAGTGGCGGCTGGCGCTCCTCGCTGTTCATGTGAACCCAGTTCAAGTCGGTGGTCGTTGTCATCGTCATGCCGCTGTGTCAGTGGCAGCGGCAGCGGCCTCGTCTTGTTGTCATTGTGGACGAGGTGGCGGCGTGGGGTGGTCGCTGCAACTGTTGTGTGGCGGAGGCCTCGCCATGCTGTCAATGTTGCCGCAGCAGTGGCATAGATGGTCGTCGTCGTCGCTGTTGCTGTCTCAGTGGCGGCCGGCACTCCTTGTTGTTGCAATGGCAACATGGGCGTTGGCATCGTCGTGGCTGTATCAGTGGCAGCAGCCTCGCCTTGCTGTCAATGTGGTCACAGTGGCGGTGTTGGTGTCTGCTGTCATTGTTGCACCTGTGTCAGTGGTGGCTGGCAGCCCTTGCGGTCAAGGGGGCACATTGGCAGCGTTGGGAGTCGTTGTCACCTCCACAGCTGTGTCATTGGCAGTGGCAGCGGCCTCGCCTTGTTGTCCATGTGGACGAGGTGGCGGCGTTGTTGGCTGCTGCCATAGGTCGCCGTTACGTCGGTGGCGTCGTGCTTGCCATGCTGTTGGTGTGGTCACAGTGGCGACACTGGTGGTCGTTGTCATCGTCGCGGTTGCGGCTGTGTCAGTGGCAGCGGCCTTGCCATGCTCAGGCTGTTGATGTGGTCACAGAGGCGGCTGTTATCGTCACGGTTGCAGCTGTGACAATGGCGTTGAGCCTGCCATGCTGTTGGTGTGGTCACAGTGGCGGCATTGGTGGTCGTTGTCGTCATTGCGGCTGTGTCAGTGGTGGCTGGTGCTCCTCGCTGTTAGCCTGAGCCCGTCCACAGCGCTGTGGTCATCGTTGGGCCTTGTCACAGCCGCCTTTTCATGCTCTGTGCCGTCAATGTGGGCGCAGGGATGGTGGTGGCCTGTGGTCATCGCACCTCGTTCAAGTTGCAGCCGCACTGGCTGCGGTCAACGTGGGCACAGTGGCAGTGGGTGTGGGCCTCCCAGTCATTGCGTTGGCAGCCCATCGTCGCAGCATGTCTTGTCAAGGGCGGATGTCACTTCACTTGTTCAGTGTGTCGTACTTGTCGAGAGTGTCTTTGTGTCATCCCTTACTCTTTCTCCCTCCCTCCATGTTGTCGCCTCTCCCTCTGCGCTTCTCTCCTTCTTCACTTCTCTCTCTCTCTCTCTGCCTCTCTCTCTCTCTGCCTCTCTCTCTCTCGTTCTCCCTCTCCCCCTTTCTCTCCCTCTCCCCCCGGCCCTGATATGGTTGTGTAGCTGTCGCTGGCGGGCGCTGCTACACAGCTGTGTGGGGTTTCTTTTTGTCCCGTTTTTTGCATGTTTGCACCCCTTTTTTCTCGTTTATGGCTCGGTCCCCTATCTTGGGCGTATAAGGCCTCGACTAATAAATCTCTCATTAACCCTAACCCGGCCGGGCGGGGCTCAAACTTTAAAGAAGCCGGGGGAGGAGGGGACGCGATTTGAATCACTCCACCCAGGCAGTAGTCGGAGCTGATGCGCGACTGGCGTGGTAGTGACTGAAGACGCTCGGCATTACCCGGGTATGCACACGAAATTCACGAAATGCACTGACGAGGGCGAACAGACGGGTCAAGTGCAGTAGAAGCTTTGCGAATATACACACGCACACTGACATCCAGGCAAGGGATGAGAGGGGGCCTGCTGCTCTGTCGTAGGTGGGGCCCGGGCGAGGTACAAGCGTCGGGCACAAACTTTGCAGCACGACGCAGGGCCGCAGGGCGGGACGAACGCACCCAGCCGAACCCAGCAGCAGTGCTGATAAAGTAGTCGCCTCAAGGCGGCGAAAGACACACTGAGCGCCCAGCGCCGCCGCAGGCCAGGGTGGATCAGGAAGGTCACAAGCATCCCATGCCATCCATCCCAACTGCGGGGCAAGGCTTCCGCTTCCTGACCTGCGTGCGGATACACACCCCACACCACTACTCACGATGATGATTACACACAAGAAGGGAAGCGCGAACCTATGTGTCAAGCCGGCACAGCGGCGATTGACGCCATTGTATGTCTGCAAGGCCTGATGTCCCACGGCCGGGCTGCAGCAGCATTGACTACGACAAAGATAAGGAACACAAAAGTCGGTATCCGGTCCCGATACCACAATCGCAGTCACTGGCGCCATCTGCACACACAATCACGGCAGGAGTTAGTCAGTTTGTGTGTGTGTGAGAGAGGTAGGGGGAGGGGGGGGGGGGGGGCTCACGATTGGCTGAATGACACTCTAGAGACTGGCCAGGTCCTGCGCCAGCCTGATTCTGGTGTGCACCTGGGGCAGCGCGTGGAGCAATGCTGAGGCGATGCTCATCGCTGCCTTCCCAGACTCGTCTGGCGCGGGCGCTCCAGACCTGTGGTACAACGCAAACATTCATGCGCAGCACAGTGGCACGGCACGGTGGCATGAACACCCATCAATGAGCTAACAGCGAGCCTAACTCGGAGAATCGGCCCGTACAATGGACTCGCTCCAACCACGGCGCACCTCCTCGCTAGTGCTGCCATCGGTTCCCTATTTGTCAAATGGTGAAGCAAGGAGGGCAACGGAGCCACAAGGCTGTGCGCAGTCCCATTCTTGATCAGCAATACGAAACAGGGGCCAGGGCGTGATGCAGGCCTCCGCTTGGACACGCTGCTGCATATACACAGTACGTGTTGATCCAAATTTCAACGGCCGCTGGGAAGGGCAGACGTGGACGCTCTCCGCGCGTCCCTGGCCATTCGATCAGCTGCAAGGACGCGGGCGCACACACACAGGCACCCGCAGGGTGCGGAAACATTCGACAGCCTCCCCGCGTGATGCACCACTAGGCTTCGCCCTGCACCTGTCCCGCGGCGAGGCGACGTGTGCTCCAGCGAGGGGCCCTCCCTGTTTTTTCACTCTCTGCTCCGGCTGCTTTTCCTTGTGCTGGTGATTCCTGGTATGTCGCCGTGCTCCTCATGATAACATACTGTAGATCACGATAACGGGAGATGCATTTCAGCTTGCCGCAGTAGCGCAGGGGATGGTGGGCGGGTAGAAACCAGGTTAGGGTTAGGGTTAGGTTAGGGTTAGGGTTAGGGTTAGGGTTAGGGTTAGGGTTAGGGTTAGGGTTAGGGTTAGGGTTAGGGTTAGGGTTAGGGTTAGGGTTAGG
>NZ_JARLJK010000029.1:0-4230 GCF_031291215.1 Silvimonas sp. | reverse complement strand
CTTGGGCTATTGCTTTCCAAAGCGCCGCGATGAGTGGCTCCGTCGTGAGCTTGCTGAGGTGGCCGGAGTGTGGGACGTGACCATGACTACATCGTCGACCGCGTGGCACCTTCTTGCTCGTGCAGACATTCTCATTCGCCAGTGCGACGACCGAGACTGCGTGTCCAGTCCACTCAGGGACCAAAAGATTCTATTGCGCGCGAACCGTCTCAGCGCACAGCTCGTTGAACGCAACCTTGAGCTGAAGCGGTTGTCTGACAAGCGTGTATCTCTGGAAGAAGACGCTCTCGTGCACGCCATCATGGAGCCGACGATGTCTTTGTCGGATCTAGTGGACAATTTGACACTCACAAAACTGCACATTCCTTCGACGGGTGTGCTCGGCGAGACAGGATGGCGATCCCTGCTCACGACGTCCGTGTCGATGACGGCGGCCAGTCGAGCTAAGATTCGCTTTTTGACACTTGGATGCGCACGTTCACGCTCTCACACGCTGGAAAGCCTTGCTTTATTGTGTTTCACCCAGTTGTTCAACACGCAGCAATCGGGTGTGAACCTGGAGGTCATTCGAGAGCTTATCGATTCGGAGATGGACGTCGATGTCTTGCACCGTTGCGCGGGCATTCTTCGACGCGCATTCAAGGATCCCACGGCGGCCTGCCCAGATGTTGCATCCATAGTGGAGATGGTTCAACAGCGGTGTCAGACGCTGTCAACCTCGACTCCATCCACGAGCCATCCTTCTGTGCGTCGTTCCTTGCGAGTACGATCCTGTCGATGGACAGACGAGCAGGTGCAAGCATTTTTGGCAGAAGAGGATCAGGATGCACTAAAGGGAGCAAAGGCAAAAAAGGCGAAAGTCGTCCATACGGATGATGAAGACGATGACAACCGCAGTGTCGATGCCAGCGACAAGACTGGAGAGGAGGAGGTCACTTATACGCGCACTGTGGAGGTGACGACGATGACTCAGACCTCTGTCGTACGCGAGACCACTCGCGGTGTCAAGCGTTCGAGACACTCCGATTCAGAAGACGAGGCCGACGCGTCTGAGTACTCTGAATCCGACCATGACGACGGTGACGAGGAGTACCGCCCGCAGACCAGCGATTCAGAAGTGAGTGACGCGAGCGACAATCTCACTGATGAGGATGGTCCTCCCAACAAGCGACGTCGGCAAGAGCCAGCTGCGCCCGCTGTGAGTGACAGTGAAGCTACGCTACACCATTTTCAAACGTGGCTCCTCACGTGCGTACGAGTGACTGGCAACCCCGTGGACAGTGCGGGCGCGGAGGAAGTCCGCCAAAACTACAAGGCATTCATCGCGAACGCAGACGGACTTCTCAGACCAGCGAACGTCATCTCCAGTCAGCAATTTCCCACGGTGATGAAACTAATTCGGGGGGTTGCTCAAAAGGAGACCAAAAAGGGAAAACATTGGATTGGTTTGCAGCTGCTCAACTAGGTGCGCTTGCTTGCTTGTTACAGCTCCTAGAAACAGATGTTTCAAATATTATTTCTGCTGTTACTTTTTACAAACAATATCTCGCAGCGCGCGCACGGTGCTCTCAATCCCCAATTCGATCGGGATACCGCAAGCGGTACCTTCGCTGGTCACGAAACCAGTTCATGAGCATGGCATTTCTCAACGGCACGTGGTTGGGCGGCAAACAGACTTGCGCTTCCAGCACCCGTCGAAGTGCTCGAATCTCATCCCACGTGGGGTCAGAGTTGGTGCGATAGTAGTCGTGCAAGTACCACTTCAGCTCGCGGCACTTGCTCTTGCGCTTCTCGCACTGCAGTGCAGCCTGATTCGACATTGCGATGTGTACTTCGCTGCAAGAAACCAGGAGTGTTTTATTCGATGCATTTCGCAAAATTTATCAATTCGCAGACCTGTTCAGTTCATGCGCGGGCAGAAATCACAGATTGGTTGGCCTCGACCATGGGCCGACCGTGTTTATCCAACATCTCACACGCGGCAAGCTCTGGCGTCGACTCAACTGCCAAGTGCGTCTGAGTCGCAGACGCACGACCTTGAGCCAGAGATTTACGCACTTTGTCCCAATCGACAACACGCGTAGATGGTGGCAACGTGAACAACTCATCCAATGCCCAGTATTCACGCGAGCCCACTGTGAACGGCTCTGTGATCACCTTGCTCCGGATCCACTTGACACTCTCTTCCACGGTCGGCGCCTTTGCCTGCTTGATGAACACGAGCTGACCAAAGTTGCGACAGAAATGATCCATGACCAAGTTGAAGCGTTCCATGCTGCCCAAGATCTTGAAGTACGTTTTGTACACCTTCTCGCGATCCTCGCCCTGCGTCTGTGTCACAATGACGTAGTTGCTGTTGCTCCGGATGGCCGGCGGCACCATGGTGGCAAACTGAATTAGCACAAAGATGCCGATGCCGTAGTGCCGGCCCTTGGTGAACAGTTTTGTCATGATGGGTAACCTGAGGTCCGCCTCTGGCAAGTCGTCAAAGATCAGGGACACCTGGTTGCCTGTCTTGGGATCGGGTGCGTTTTGCGTGACATCGGTCTGGCGCTGCAGAATTCGCTCCAATGCGTTCACGTCGAGCTCGTTGTAGATGTACGCGCGAGGGAAGATGGCTTCCCACTGCGCGTTGGCTCCTTCACTTCCCGAGAACACCACAGCTGTGTGAATCTCATTCCGTCGTTCAAACAAGAAGGAGCGCAGGAAGTTTGACTTTCCGCTGCCGCTGGGGCCGAGGATGGTCACGCGACTGGTCAGCGGCATCTCTGCCAAGTCAAAGTTACTCAGTTTGATGGTGACATCGGAGACAGAGCCCTTTGACCTTTTGGATGGCATGCTTGATGCGACAACGATGCTTGTAGTACTCGTTTTTGTAATGCAAATGAAAAAACTTATTCAGTCGACTACACGCGTTCACTCGGCACCACCGATTGTTAGTGTTCAACTTCGTCCATCTCAGCATCTTCTTCTTCTTCTTGGTCGTCACCGTCCTCTTCGTTGTCTGTGCCGTCGCTGACGTCTTCATCCTCATTCTCTTCGTCATGCGTGACCAGACCCAGCCGAGACTCAACCTTGTGTTCGCCGAGAAGGTATGGAATGTCGAAGCTGCTCTCCAATGCCTTCAAGAACTGCACCGTGGTGTTTATTCGTTTGGCCTTTTGCATCTTGGTGCAGTAGTCCGTCAGTGAACGCCGCACGTGAAAGCGCTTGCTTCGGAACCACGCCTGAATCATCTTGAGAGACAACTTGTCGTGCTCGTCCAAGAGTAGGCCATGCTTCTTGGCCGAAGCAAGAATGTCGTAAAGCCTGCGCATCGCCACCGGCGAAGGTTCGCGTGAAAAGGACCAGAAGATTTGATTGAGAATGATATTGAGCAGAGGCTCCTTCCTTTTGAGTTTGCTGTCCTCGTCCTCGGCAGTCTTTTTGTCCTTCGACGGCCCGGGAGGGGAACGTTGCGGAGTGGCGACAACTGAAGGCATAAATTGGGCAAACAGATTGTCAGTCTCTGCAGGGGCGGCTGCCTTGCTTCGCTTACGATCGGGCACAAGTGCCGCAGGAGGGGCTGAACGTTTTGCAACGACTCGGGATCGACCTATTGTCGCATGGTTTGTCCGTGAAAGCGGTCTGTTTGGGCTGCCATTGTCCTCGCTAGGTGGTGGTGGGTAAGATTTCTCTGTCGATCGCTTTGAACTTTTGGAGGATCCCGGCATGTCGAGCTGTGCACGAAAGAGCACATGCTCGTTTTAAAGTATACCCCTTTCAATAATTTAATTAAAGTGGTGGTCGATAAATTTCACGCGCGCCACAAACTCATGCGTGAAATAGTTCAACGCAATGTATGCGTTTGATGCAATTTCAACCCCCGCAAATATCGACCCTGTCCTACTGCTGCACGATTTCGGTGTGCAGTTTTTTTCTCTCGAACCCGAAATTTTCAGAGCGTCGAGTGAAGTGATCGCAAGGGAATCTTTCCAGCCCTGCAAAAGGGCACCGATGCGGCCTTTGAGTCGGAGACTGCAGCAGCAGCAGCTGATCAGCCGGTTGCGTCGCGCACACGCGGTAAATCAACCATCGTCGCCGATGCGCCACCTGGATCACGCGAGTGCGCTGCGTGCGCCACATCCCAGCCGAAGACGAACTTCTCCCCCTCGCAGCTGAAGAAGCAGAGTCGTGCCGTGTGCAAGATGTGCGCAGCGACTCGTCTCACTCAACAGGCGAGTGTCGCTT
>NZ_JARLJK010000028.1:0-5571 GCF_031291215.1 Silvimonas sp. | reverse complement strand
TGCGACAGATAGGGGCCGATGTGCAGATCGACGAAATCGGGCAGAAACCCCGATTGCGGATTCATCCGTTTGAGATAGGCAAACAGGCCCATCGCCCCTTCGCCAAGGTAGTCGAACACGAGGTAATCCAGCCGTTCGGCGTGCAGCAGCCCGGGGACGGCAATCTCGCTGTCATTCAGTGCGCCGCTGGCCCCACCGATAAAGACCGGGCCGCGTGTTCCTGGCTGCGTCATCCTCGCTCCATCTGTTTTGCTTTGGCGCGAATGCTAGCGGGATGGATGACGCATATCGAGCTAAAAATGGATAAATATAAAACCAATGCGTAATATTTTGCGGGTGAGTGATGGCGCATTCGACGCCTGGGTCTGCACTGCGGGGCCAACGATCCGGGGCCGGCGCAAACGGTGTGCAGCCTGGAGTTCAGGCTGCCTTGCGGCGCGCAACCCAGCGTGCGGTACCAGGCGGCGGAAGGTTTGGCGCGCCAAAGCGGGTGATCGGTGAGGATCCTGCCCGCGCTACGGCTGTACGAGCACCTTCAATGCCTCCCGCGCGTTCATTGCGGATAGGGGTTCCCGCAAGATGCGGCCGGTTGCAAAACCACTTGCATAAAATGTTATCAAGCTATAACTTTCTCTGAAGTAGCGTCGACCACGGCAGAATCGGGGCAATCGCCACGGCCGTCAGGTGCATGCAAACGGAGCGAACGATGCTTGATGAAAACCGTCGCCAATTCCTGTCGAACATCCTGCAACCGGTGGCTCCACCGCGTGAAATCGACAAGCCGTTTACCGAGGAGCAGAAGCGACGTCTGCTTGACGTGGTTCATGACAAAGGCGAATGGAAACTGATACTGGCGCAACATTTCCCCAATGTTGAAGCGCTATTGGCCACTTTCGCGGGCGGCTTTCCGGAAGGGTTCACGCCAACTCTGGACATGTTTATCACGCCGACATTCCGGGGATTTTTAGCCAATTACTCGACCGTGCTCTATCCCGAAATGCACGATCTGTTCTACAATGAGGCTTTTCTTGGCCATGCCAAGTCTTATTGGAACGCAGAATATGCCAAACCGCAGATGATGCTTTTCAATATTAACGGCCCTTGCGCCAACAGTGATCCCGGACATCTCGACACACCCAGCTTCCGTGGCGTGCGTTATGAGAACTCGCCGACCTGGCTCTGTTCGGTGATGGGCAGGTCAGGGCTTTTCAGCGACTACCTCATCAAGATGGCGCAAGTGATCACCTGGTTCAGTCATGATCCGAATAGCGGTTTCACCTATTGGCCAAAGGGGCCGCTGGCTCGCCCCGAGCGGGTGAAGGCGCCGATCTACAACCGCGCGGTCGTCGTGCAAAATGAAATGCTGGTCCATCGTGGCGAGGCCAATGGCCCGGTCGAACGCCGCCGCCCCGCCGGCCTGGCTTTCGAAAGCGTGTTCACCGGTGATCCGGGTGATCGCGACGGCTGGCTCGTGAAGACCGGCGACAAGGTGATCGAGCGCTATCGCACAGACGAGCTACGCTTTCTGGTTCACTGGTCGGCCGAAGTGTTCAGCGACTTCGACGAATTAAAAAAGAACATGGATGGCTCTGACAGCCTGACACACGAACAGGCGATCGACACGCTGATCAAGGATGTGCGCTCGCGCGGCTATCAAATCGAGACGCCGACCGATCCGCTCAACGATCCGGCATTTATTCGCGCCATCAACGCCGCATACGACTTTGGCGGTCCGGCCGAATATCCTGAAGAAGCCACTGTCGATGCTCCGCTGGCTGCCGCAGCCTGACGACCTAGAAGCTTTTGATTCTAGTGGATTGTTTTTGTGCGAGGCCGATCGAGGCCCGTTCGCTTGGCAAAACGGCCGCTGCGACATTTCGATATGCGGCGAGAGAGGGTTTGGAAGTACGATGAGCATGTTCTCAAAATTGATCTGCCGCGACGAAGAAGCCATGGCCAGCTATTATCAGGCCGTTTACGGTCTCGGTGTGGTGCAAAGGGTCGCGGGCAATTCCGATGGCGAGCCATTTCGAGAGGTGATCATGGCTCCCGGGGGCGATTGGTCCAAGGGAACGCTGGTAATGTTCAATTTTACACAGCGCGAGGCTCCGCGAGATCAGCAGGTAATTCTGGGCTTCGCGACTGATGATCTTGAAGCACTTGGGGCGCGGATTGTCGCGCATGGTGGAAAGCTGGTCGGCCCGATCCGCGAGGAAGCGGACCACGGTGTGCGGGTTGTGTTTTCAACCGACCCGGAAGGTGCGTTGTGCGAAAATGTTCAGATCTACGAACGCAATTAACCTAAATGGCTAATAACCTGGAGTTTCTGGCATTATTTTGTAGAAATGTCGAGCATATCCAGAGATGTATTTCGGTACGTCAACAATAAAAAATCGATAATGGTCTCAAAGGCAGGCGGATAAGTATTTTAAAAAATAAAAATCTCTAAATTTTGGGGGAATTTATGAAATTTAATAGACCTATTATCGCTTTTTTTATAATATGATGTATCCTATTCTCAATAACTTTTCCGGTTCTGGGTAATGGTCAGGCTGGATGTACGCCCGCGGGCGACGTACAAAATGGTACCGCTGCTAGTGGATTGATCGAGACGGATGTACTTTGGCATAAAAGATTATAAATATATAAATTTATTATTATGGATCCGCCGAGAATTTTGTATTATTTTTTCGAATGAAAAGTAATTATGTTAAACTATTTTTTACGACGATCATTCGAGAATGAATCTTGCTGAATCAATAAATGCGATTTTGCAATTTGCGGCGCATTGGGGCATGGTCAATCCGATATGGATAGCACGGCAGTCGAAACCAGAACGAGACTCAGCAAGGGGCAGCGCACCGCCAGCCGCATTCTCGATGCGGCAGAAGAGTTGTTCGCCAGCGCAGGTTATGGCGCGACGTCATTGCGCGACATTGCGGATCAGGTCGGAATCCAGCAGCCTGGGCTTTACAAGCATTTTTCTGGCAAGGAGGACTTGTACCGCCGGGTTTACGAACGTGCGCTAAAACCGCTTTTCATGTTGATGGACCGTATCATCGATGGACCCGACGACATGCCCGGACTGTACGAGTTGGCCGGGCAGATGACCGATCTTTTGGCGCTCCACCCCAATATTGCGCGCTTGCTGATCCGGGCCGCGATCTCGCGGGAGAGCGATGTGGACGAGATTGCCGGCGACTGGCTGGCGGAACTGATTGCCTATGGTCATCGTATAAGTGCCAAGGCCGGCATCGTGAGCAATAACGATATTTTGGCTGTCGAAATCGTTGCCATTTTCAACATGCTGTTCGGCTATTTCTGGTCCGCGCCTCTGGTCGAGACGCTGACGGGCAAGGCGGCCGGCTCGTTACCGCTGCTTGAAATCCAGAAGGCGTTACTACAGGGCTTTGTTCGCTCCCTCAGCAGCAGCATGCCCAACCAAACGAAGTCGGGACACGATCTCACTCCAAGGCCGCCCACAGCCCGATAACCCGGACTTGCACGCGAAACGCTCGATTTGCAGTCGCGGAAACAGATGATCAGACAACCCCATTAACTTATGCAGCAAGCTTGTGTGATGCATTCCAGCGCCGCGATTTACCCTGTTCAGCGGGCATCACATTTTCGAAGTGCGCAATGAGAGTTGCAGGGCCGGTTATGCTTTCCCGGGCGGGATGGCTTCTATGGGCTGCGTCGGCCCCATTCGATTCAAATTGATATATTTTCTGATCTGGGAACTACCCTATGCGTTCTGCTTAATTGGATTTGTAACGAAAAATCCAGAAGCGATTAAGCGTCCAGATAAAGGTAGTCTCCACACGGATTCCGCTTACGAGGAATGCATCCGATAATGCATCGGATGCTGGCATTAGGCTTTCCTCTTGCAAACCAATTCACTATAATATTTGCGATTGTGGCCTTTTGGCCAAAACGTACGTCGTTATCACTTAGCATTGTTTAGCGTACTTCTAACACTATGCCCTCTTCATGGCGTCTATTATCGGCGGCCGATCACAGCGACGTTCGGGCGAATGACGTCAATTATGGCAGCCGGCAACAGCCTGCGGCCTGATTGTGCGCAGATTTAAGCTTCTTGAAATTCGCAAAACATACCTTAAAGTGATTTACAGTGTGTAAATGCGGCGAATCGCTGGGTTAAAAACGCCGCCATTGCGCCGCTGCCATGCCAAGGAGAGACCATGCCTGCCGCAGACACGCCATCCCAAGCGTTTTCGGCATATTGCCGCAGGTCATGCCCATGACCGTGCCGTCATCTGCCCAAAGCGATCCCCTTCTCGCCGAATTGACCGGGCCCGGCATGGGGTTCGAGATCGTGGAGCGGGAGGGCGCTCGCGCCTTTCGCCATGCGCCGCCGGATCTCAATCTGATGATCGAGAGCGCGCGTCGGCATGGCGACCGCACCGCGATCGTCGACTGGCGCGATGACGGCAGCGAGCGTCGCACCAGCTTTGCCGAAATCTTTGCTGCCCGCGACCGCCTTGCCGCGCAGCTTGGCGATCGGCGTGGGCAGCGCATTGCCATCTGCATGCACAACCGTGCCGAATGGATGATCGGCTTTCTGGCGGTGCTGCGCGCAGGCGGGGTCGCGGCGCTGTTCAACAGTCGGGGCTCGCCCGTCGAGCTGATCGGCATGATCGAGGAAGTGACTCCCTCGCTGGTTCTTGCCGACACCCGTGCCTTCGACGCCTTGAAGGTCGGCGGATATGCCGGACCGATGATCGACCTCACCCAGCCCGATGCCGCGCCAGAGCCGGGCGAGGGGGCTGCGTCGGGCTTGATCGCCCATACGGCATCGCCCGACGATCCGGCAGCGATCCTGTTTACCTCCGGCACTACCGGGCGGCCGCGCGGCGTCGTGCTGACCCATCGCAACCTCGTTACCGGGCTGATGACGGTGCAACTGTCGGGCATGATGGTGCTCCACGGGATTGCCCGGGCGCAAGGGTTGCCGGTCGAGACGATTCTGGCGCACATGCCGCAGCAGGCGACGCTGCTGGTTTATCCGTTGTTTCATATTTCGGGGCTTGGCTCGGGCTTCCTCTCGCCGTTGATCGCCGGCACGAAAACGATCATCCTGCGTCGCTGGAACCCGGCCGACGCGTTGCGGCTCATCGCCGACGAAGGGGTGACGGTGCTGACCGGAGTGCCCACCATGCTGTGGGATCTGCTGCGTGCCGTCGAAGCGGGCGGGGCACGGGGCGGGCTGGCCTCGCTGCGCAATGTCGCCAGCGGAGGGCAGGCGCTGCCCGTGAATCTGCTCGATGCGATCCGCGCGGCATGCCCGCAGGCGATGATGGGCACCGGCTATGGCATGACCGAATGCGCCGGTGCGCTGGCGCAGGCGGTGGGCGCCGATTTCCTGCGCAAGCGGGCCTCGGCGGGGCGCGTTCTGCCGCTTGCCGATGTGCGCATCGTCGCGCCCGATGGCACGGTGCTTGGCCCCGGCGATACGGGCGAGATCCAGGTGCGCGGGCCGTTCGTGATGCAGGGGTACTGGAACCGGCCCGAGGCGACCGCTGCGGCGTTCACTGCCGATGGCTGGCTGCG
>NZ_JARLJK010000153.1:0-1280 GCF_031291215.1 Silvimonas sp. | reverse complement strand
GGTTCTTCACGGATTGCCGGGAAAGTCATTCTTGATCTTCATGAAGAAGAATTCGCTGTCCCGGTAGCCGTACGCCATCCGTTTGATGACTTTGATCCGGTTGTTGATGCCCTCCAACTGGCCCGTGTGCATGGGCCAGCGCACCCTGCTCAGGATGCCACGCCAGTAGCTTTTCAGGCGTTTGGCAAACTGCTTCAGAGCGGGTATCGCGCTTTCATCAGCCAGTCGTAACCATTGCTTCCAGGCTGATCGCCAGCCCCAGGCGGTGGTGGGTGACCACAGCGCTTTGAGCTCTGCCTTCATTAGATAAACCGTCATCAGCGATTGGTTAGCCGCCAGCAGATCCTGCAGATGCACCTGTTGATCTTCGCGCTTGAGGTTCTCTGGGTTGCGCAGCAGTAACCACCGTGCCTGCTTGATCACCTTGCGAGCTGGCTTGTCATGGCGCAGACGGTTAGCCTCATCGACCCGCACCCGGTCGATCACCTCTCGCCCATATTTGGCGATCACGTGAAACAAGTCATAGACCACTCTTGCCCGACAGCAGTGCTGGCGCACCTCCAGGTCGAATGCAGTGTTCATGTCCATTGCCACTGCTTCAATGCGCGCACAGCCCTGCGGCCCCAGCTCTTCAAAAAACGATCTGACAGCGGCTCGGCTGCGGCCTTCACCAATCCACAGTACCCGGCGGGTATCGGCATCCAACACCACGCTGGCGTAGCGATGCCCTTTGAACAGAGCGAATTCGTCCATCACCAAGCGTCTGGGCTGGGCCTTCGGTAGCTTTTCTAAAGCGGCTTGTAGAGCCCGTCGCTCCAGCAAACGCACGCTGTCCCAGTGCAAACCAAACAACTCGGCGACATGCAGGGTGGGCAGCCGTTGGCAAGCCTGGATCACGGCTTCGGCCAGGCGCTTGGTCATCCGCGAATAGCGATCAAGCCAACTGACTGACTCCATTCGCTTACCACATAGGCTGCACCCAACTCGTCGCAGCTCTACACTCAAGCGCACTGCCCGGCCAAGAATGGGCAGGTCACGGATTGAACGCTGGCAGTATTCGTGGATGGTGGTGCTGGGTTGATCGCAGCCGCTGCAGGTTGGGAATCTACCGAGCTGAGGGATGAGGTCGATCAGCAGGTCATCGCCATCAGGCCTGATGGCGACCACAGAAAAGCCCTCCCAAAAGGGCAGAAACGTATTAATATCGTGCACAAGAACGCCGGTTTGTAGATGTGTTTGCTCGCACGAACATCATCCATCAAATCGGCGTTCTTGTTTCT
>NZ_JARLJK010000152.1:0-1819 GCF_031291215.1 Silvimonas sp. | reverse complement strand
TCCAGACGTTAGTCGTAGATCTAAGACCAATATCTCGCTGGTTGCCTGGTTGGTGTGCAGAGACAGTAGCGCCAGTGCATCGGCAGAAGCTGGCACCAGGGAGAGGATAGCGATGAATAATTCGTTTGCGCGGCGCGCGGCTGCGCTCATGGTCGCCACCGCAATGGTGGTGCCTGCGGTAGCAATGGCCAGCCCGGCGCACAAGAAGGGCAGCAGCCACGAGGCAGAGCTCGAAGCGCGTCTGAAAAAGCTGGAACAGGAAGTGACGGACTTGCGCGACGCGCTGAAGACCGCACACGCCGATACGACCCAGGCCGCCGCCACGCCGGTTGCCGTGGCCGCCGTCAGCCAAGATGCCGCCGCCGCCCATGCCGAGGCGATTGCCGCGACGCAAACTGCGCAAGCCGCCGATGCGAAAGCGGCCGATGCCGAGCGCAAGATCGCCGCGCTGACCGACGCCACGCCCAAGCTGGGCTTCCATTCGGGCAATTCCACCGTTTCGCTGTCGGGCTATGTCAAGCTGCTCGCCAGCAGTGCGCGTTACAGCGGCGGAGATGTTCCGACCAACACGCTCGGCCGCGATCTTTACTTGCCGCAGTCGGTGCCGGTGTTCAATCCAGCCAGCCCGACTTCGCCGACCCGCGTGACCGATTTCAGCGCGAAACAGACCCGCTTTTGGGTCGATGCCAATACCAAAGTCGGCAACCATGCGCTCAAGGCCTATATCGAATTCGACTTTCAGGCCGCGCCCGGCACGCCGATGGCGCTGGGCCAGGGCACGCAACGCACGACCAACGCCTATGACCTGGCCATGCGGCGCGCGTTCATTCAGTTCGATCGCTGGACCTTTGGTCAGGATTTCACCAACTTTGAAAACGTCGCGGTTCTTCCGGAAAGCACCGACTATGTCGGGGGCATCGACGGTCTGATCTTCATCCGCCAGCCGATGGTGCGCTATGCGCTGCCGTTGCAAAAGGATCTGAAGCTGATCATGGCGGTCGAAAATCCGGAAACCGCTTCGTCCACGTCAGGCTCTGCGGCGCTCATCGAAAATGGTGAAGACCATGCCCCCGACGCCACCGCGCGGCTGGAATATACCGGCAAGTTCGGCTTTCTCGATCTGGCGACGCTCTGGCGGCAATTGCGGATCGACAATGCCAAGGGCGGCGCTGCCCATATCACCGATTCGCGCCTCGGTTGGGGCGTCAGCGCTTCGGGCAAACTGTTCCTTAACGAAAGCCACAGCAGCGATCTGCGTTTCCAGGCGACGTATGGCGAAGGGATCGGCCGCTACATGGGTCTGAACTTCAGCCCCGACGCGGTGCTTCAGTCAAACGGATTGCTGGCCTCGGTGCGCAATCTCGGCATCTATGGCGCGGGCCATATTGCGCTCAATTCCCAATGGCGCGTCAACGTGATCGGCAGCTATCAGAGAGTGTCTTATGCCGATGGCCTCGATCGCAGTGCGGAGGGCATTGGCGCCTATAACCGCGAAGCCTGGAGCGCTGCGGGCAACCTGTTCTATTCCCCGGTCACCAATGTCGATCTGGGCGTCGAATATCGTCACGGCAACCGCGAACTGGTGAACACGCTGAACGGCCATGTCGATCGTCTGGACTTTGCTGCAAAATATAGCTTCTGATGCATGATCGGCGCGGTCTATTCGGCTGCGTGGCTCAATAAAAACATAAAAAAGGGGGGAGGCGGTTCCGGCCATCGGGCCGCCTCCTGCATACCGGCAACGCGCAGGCGCCGTTGCCAACGGGAAGGGATCCGGCAACCATGGCATCGACATTCGACGACATACCCAAACATCACG
>NZ_JARLJK010000151.1:0-15863 GCF_031291215.1 Silvimonas sp. | reverse complement strand
GATCTGGGCGTAGCCCTTGGCTTCGCCACCGAACTTGCGGGACAGGATCGTGGTGATAGCAGCTGTCAGCGTGGTCTTGCCATGGTCAACGTGACCAATCGTGCCAACGTTTACGTGCGGTTTTGTCCGCGCAAACTTTTCCTTTGCCATTTTACTAATTCCTTGATTTTCTGAATTCAGTAGTTATAGCCCGGCAATATGCGCCGGGCTACGCACAATTACTTTTTGTTAGCCATGATCGCGTCGGCAACGTGCTTCGGTGCTTGCGAGTAGTGCTTGAACTCCATGGAGTACGTAGCACGACCCTGCGACATCGAACGCAGCGTAGTCGAATAACCGAACATTTCCGACAGTGGCACTTCAACCTTGACCATCTTGCCACCGGCCGGGTTGTCATCCATACCCTGGATGATACCGCGACGGGAGGACAGATCGCCCATGATGTCGCCCATGTATTCTTCCGGTGTTTCGATTTCCACGGCCATCATCGGCTCGAGGATAACGGCACCGGCACGACGCATTGCTTCTTTGAACGCCAGCGAGCCGGCCAGTTCAAACGCGATTTGCGACGAGTCAACATCATGGTACGAACCAAAGGTCAGGCGCACGGAAACGTCGACCACCGGGAAGCCAGCCAAAACACCAGCCTTGAGCGTGTTCTGGATACCCTTGTCCACCGACGGGATGAATTCGCGAGGAATCGTACCACCCTTGATTTCGTCGAAGAACTGGTAACCCTTGCCTTCGCCCGAAGGTTCGACAGTGATCACGCAATGGCCGTACTGACCCTTACCACCGGACTGCTTGGCGTGCTTGCCTTCGATATCCTTCGCCACTTGGGTGATGGTTTCGCGGTAAGCAACTTGCGGAGCGCCAACGTTGGCTTCAACGCCGAACTCACGCTTCATGCGGTCAACCAGAATTTCCAGGTGAAGCTCACCCATACCGGAAATGATGGTTTGGCCCGATTCTTCATCAGTACGCACGCGGAACGAAGGATCTTCCTTGGCCAGGCGGTTCAGGGCAACGCCCATCTTTTCCTGGTCAGCCTTGGTCTTCGGCTCCACAGCAACGTGAATAACCGGCTCAGGGAAAATCATGCGCTCAAGAATGATCGGAGCATCGAGTGCACACAGGGTTTCACCTGTGGTCACGTCCTTCAGGCCAATCGCAGCAGCGATATCGCCAGCATGGACTTCTTCGATTTCCTTACGATCGTTAGCGTGCATCTGCACGATACGACCGATACGCTCTTTACGGTCTTTCACCGAGTTCAGAACGGAATCACCTTGCTTGACCACGCCAGAATAGACACGGAAGAAGGTCAATTGACCAACGTACGGGTCATTCATCAGCTTGAATGCCAGCGCCGAGAACGGTGCAGTATCCGAAGGCTCACGCGAAGTCGGTTGTTCACGATCATCCGTACCGGCAACGGCAGGAATATCAACCGGCGACGGCAGGAATTCGATCACGGCGTCGAGCATGCGTTGCACGCCCTTGTTCTTGAACGCGGTACCGCAAAGCATTGGCTGGATTTCGCAAGCCAGCGTACGAGCACGGATGGCCTGAACGATTTCTTCTTCGGTCAGAGTACCTTCTTCAAGGTACTTGTTCATCAGTTCTTCGTTGGCTTCAGCAGCGGACTCGACCAGCTTTTCACGCCATTCTTCAGCGAGGGACTGCAGATCGGCCGGGATGTTGCGGTATTCAAACTTCATACCTTGCGAAGCTTCATCCCAGTAAATGGCTTGCATCTTGACCAGATCAACCACGCCTTCAAACTTGTCTTCTGCACCGATAGGAATAACAACCGGTACAGGATTAGCTTTCAGACGAGTCTTCATCTGCTCAACAACGCGGAAGAAGTTGGCACCTTGACGGTCCATCTTGTTCACGAACGCCAGACGCGGAACCTTGTACTTGTTAGCTTGACGCCAAACAGTTTCAGATTGCGGCTGAACGCCACCGACCGCGCAATAAACCATACACGCGCCATCAAGAACACGCATGGAACGCTCAACTTCAATCGTGAAGTCAACGTGACCCGGGGTGTCAATGATGTTGAAGCGGTGTTCCTGGAACTGCATACCCATACCTTTCCAGAAGGTAGTGGTAGCAGCCGAGGTAATGGTAATGCCGCGCTCTTGCTCTTGCTCCATCCAGTCCATGGTGGCAGCGCCGTCGTGAACTTCACCAATTTTGTGGTTCACTCCGGTGTAGAACAGAATGCGCTCAGTCGTGGTGGTCTTGCCTGCATCGATGTGAGCGGAAATACCAATGTTACGGTAACGCTCAATGGGGGTATTACGAGCCACGATGTTTTCCTTAAGCTTTTTGCGTTAGAAGCGGTAGTGAGCGAACGCCTTGTTCGCTTCTGCCATGCGGTGCACTTCGTCACGCTTCTTCATCGCGCCGCCGCGGCCTTCAGCCGCATCGAGCAGTTCACCGGCCAGACGCAGATCCATGGACTTTTCACCACGTTTGCGAGCCGCGTCACGCACCCAGCGCATCGCCAATGCCAAACGACGGCTAGGACGGACTTCGACTGGCACCTGGTAGTTGGCACCACCGACGCGACGGCTCTTAACCTCGACGATCGGTTTTGCGTTGTTGATCGCAGCCGAGAACACTTCCAGCGCAGACTTGCCGGTTTTCTTCTCGATCTGGGCCAGGGCACCGTAGATGATGCCTTCAGCAACGGCTTTCTTGCCGTCGATCATTACAACGTTCATGAATTTGGTCAGTTCCTGCGAACCGAACTTAGGATCCGGCAACACTTCGCGTTTCGGAACTTCTCTGCGTCTAGGCATAATATTACTTCCTTAATGTGACATTCAGTCGGGGAACTCAATCCCCACAGCCGCCCATGGGAGCGACCACTTACTCGACGGCTTTTATCTTGTGCGCCGCCGACCACACAAACCTTACGCCTTAGGGCGCTTGGCACCGTACTTGGAACGGGACTGCTTACGATCTTTAACACCTGCGGTATCGAGAGAACCGCGCACAGTGTGGTAACGCACACCTGGCAAATCCTTCACACGACCGCCGCGGATCAGCACAACACTGTGTTCTTGCAGGTTGTGGCCTTCACCACCGATGTACGAAATCACTTCGAAGCCGTTGGTCAGACGCACTTTGCAAACTTTACGCAGCGCGGAGTTCGGCTTCTTAGGTGTTGTGGTGTACACACGGGTGCATACGCCACGCTTTTGAGGGCAGGCTTCGAGCGCAGGAACTTTGCTCTTGACCACTTCCTTCTCGCGGCCCTTGCGGACCAGCTGATTGATAGTTGGCATTGTAAAAACTTCCTTGAGTTTACATCCCCTTGCGGGGCCTTTTTCTGGCCGCCCGACCATAAAAATCGAGCCGCCAAATGAAGCTAGCGACGCCCAGAAATACTGAGCGTCGCCAGAAAAGACCAAGATTGTAGAAAAATCAAGTCTTTGTCGTCAAGTGTTACTCTGACGATGAACGGTTACAGCGTGTCGCCAGACCCTGCAGTTGCGAAGGCTGCCTCAGCTGCAGCCAGCTCTGCTGAAGGTTCTCCGGCCACCGGGGCTGCCGCCGCACGCTTGCGCGAACGGTGATAAGCCAGACCGGTACCAGCCGGAATCAGACGACCCACAATCACGTTTTCCTTCAAACCGCGCAGATCATCGATCTTGCCCATGATCGCAGCTTCGGTCAGAACACGCGTTGTTTCCTGGAACGAAGCGGCCGAAATGAACGAGTCGGTCGACAACGATGCCTTGGTAATACCCAGCAAGATGTTGTCATACGAAGCGGGTTGCTTGCCTTCAGCGACCATGCGGTCGTTGATGGTCAGCACTTCAGCACGTTCAATCTGCTCACCCAGAATCAAGCCGGTATCACCTGCGGCGGAGACCACAACACGACGCAGCATCTGCCGAACGATCACCTCGATGTGCTTGTCGTTAATCTTCACACCTTGCAGACGGTAAACTTCCTGCACTTCCTGGACGATGTAGCGAGCCAGCGCTTCAATACCTTGCAGACGCAAGATGTCATGCGGATCGATCGAGCCGTCAACGATGGTTTCACCGCGGTTCACAACCTGACCATCATGCACCATGACGTGCTTGTCTTTCGGGATCAGGTATTCGTGCGCCAGACCTTCCAGATCGGTAATGACCAGACGTTGCTTGCCCTTGGTGTCCTTACCGAACGAAACGGTACCGGTCACTTCAGCCAGCATACCGGCATCTTTCGGCGAACGGGCTTCGAACAGCTCGGCAACACGCGGCAGACCACCGGTAATATCGCGAGTCTTGGCAGTTTCTTGCGGAATACGCGCAATCACTTCACCCACACCCACAACCTGACCGTCCTTCACGGTAATGATCGAGCCGACCTGGAAGGTAATCGTCACCGGTGTTTCGGTGCCGGTCAGCTTCACATCGCGACCTTGCTCGTCCATCAGCCGCACCATTGGGCGCACGCCCTTGGTGTTGCCAGCCTTACGCTTCGGATCGATAACCACCAGAGTCGACAGGCCGGTTACATCATCAACCTGCTTGACCACGGTCGCGCCTTCTTCGACGTTGTCGAAGCGGATTTGACCAGCGTACTCGGTAATAACCGGACGGGTGTGTGGATCCCACGTACCCAGAACGCTACCTGCCTTGACCGGAGCACCGTCCTTAACCAGCAGGGTGGCACCGTACGGCACCTTGTGGCGTTCGCGCTCACGACCGGCATCATCCAGCACCAGAACTTCGGCCGAACGCGCCATGATCAGTTGCTCGCCCTTGGTGTTGGTCACGTAACGCATGTTGGCGCTGTACGCGATCTTACCGTTCGACTTGGTTTCAACCTGGCTAGCTGCTGCCGCCCGCGATGCCGCACCACCGATGTGGAACGTACGCATGGTCAACTGGGTACCCGGCTCACCGATCGACTGTGCAGCGATAACGCCGACAGCTTCGCCAGTGTTCACGCGGTAACCACGACCCAGATCGCGACCGTAGCAAGATGCGCACAGGCCGTAACGGGTTTCGCAAGTCAACGGAGTGCGTACACGCACCTCGTCGACGCCCATGGCATCAATCTGGTCAACTTCGTCTTCACCCAGGATGGTACCGGCTTCAATTGCCGTTTCCTGGCTGGACGGGTCAACTACGTCAACCGCTGCTACGCGACCCAGAATACGGTCACGCAATGCTTCGATCACATCACCGCCCTGCACAACCGCCTTCATGGTCACGCCGTTCTTGGTGCCGCAATCTTCTTCGGTCACAACCAAGTCTTGCGTCACGTCAACCAGACGACGTGTCAGGTAACCCGAATTCGCAGTTTTCAATGCGGTATCGGCCAGACCTTTACGAGCACCGTGCGTCGAGTTGAAGTACTGCAGAACGGTCAGGCCTTCACGGAAGTTGGTGGTAATCGGTGTCTCGATAATCGAGCCATCCGGCTTGGCCATCAAACCCCGCATACCTGCCAACTGACGAATCTGCGCTGCAGAACCCCGGGCGCCGGAGTCAGCCATCATGTACAGCGAGTTGAAGGACTCTTGATCGACTTCCTTGCCTTCGCCGTTAATGACTTTCTCTTTACCCAACTGCTCCATCATCGCCTTGGCGATCTGGTCACCGGCACGACCCCAGATATCAACAACCTTGTTGTAACGCTCGCCCTGGGTAACCAGACCGGAGCTGTACTGTTGTTCGATTTCCTTCACTTCGGAGTGTGCTGCAGCCAGCAGTTCAATTTTCTTGGCCGGGATCAGCATGTCATCGACGCAAATCGACACACCACCACGCGTGGAGTACGCGAAACCGGTGTACATCAATTGGTCAGCAAACACGACAGTGTCTTTCAGACCGCAACGACGGAACGATGCATTGATCAAACGACCAATTTCTTTCTTTTTCAGCGACTTGTTGATGTAGCTGAAGTCCAGGCCCTTAGGCAAGATTTCCGACAGGATGGCACGGCCGACGGTAGTCTCGCGACGCACCATCTTGCTTTGCCACTCACCGCCCTCGTCCTTGAACCATTCTTTCAGGCGCACGGAAACGCGCGACTGCAGGGTTACAACCTTGTTCTCGTAAGCGCGCTGGGCTTCTTTCACATCGATAAACGACATGCCTTCACCTGCAGCATTCACCGCTTCGCGAGTCATGTAGTACAGACCCAGCACAATATCCTGCGACGGCACAATGATCGGCTCGCCGTTGGCTGGCGACAGCACGTTATTGGAGGCCAGCATCAGCGTGCGGGCTTCCATTTGCGCTTCCAGCGACAACGGAACGTGGACAGCCATCTGGTCACCGTCAAAGTCGGCGTTGAAGGCCGCGCAAACGAGTGGATGCAGTTGGATTGCCTTGCCTTCGATCAGAACCGGCTCGAACGCCTGAATGCCCAAACGGTGCAGCGTAGGCGCACGGTTCAGCAGAATCGGATGTTCGCGGATCACTTCTTCCAGAATGTCCCACACCACCGCTTCTTGCGATTCGACCATTTTCTTGGCCGCTTTGATGGTGGTAGCCAAGCCCATGACTTCCAGACGATGGAAGATGAACGGCTTGAACAGCTCCAGTGCCATCAGTTTCGGCAAGCCACACTGATGCAGACGCAGGTATGGACCCACGGTAATAACCGAACGACCCGAGTAGTCAACGCGCTTACCCAGCAAGTTCTGACGGAAACGACCGCCCTTACCCTTGATCATGTCAGCCAGCGACTTCAGCGGACGCTTGTTGGCGCCAGTCATAGCCTTACCGCGACGACCGTTATCCAGCAGCGAATCAACGGACTCTTGCAACATGCGCTTTTCGTTGCGCACGATAATATCCGGCGCGCGCAATTCCAGCAGACGCTTCAGACGGTTGTTCCGGTTGATCACGCGACGATACAGATCATTCAGATCAGAGGTCGCGAAACGGCCACCATCCAGCGGCACCAGCGGACGCAGTTCTGGCGGCAGCACTGGCAGTACTTCCAGCACCATCCAGTCCGGCTTGATGCCCGACTTGTGGAATGCCTCGAGCACTTTCAGACGCTTGGCGATCTTCTTGATCTTGGTTTCGGACGAGGTCGATTCGAGTTCGGCACGCAGGGTGGCGATTTCGTTGTCGGCATCCAGATTGCGCAGCAGTTCACGGATACCTTCCGCTCCCATCAACGCCACGAATTCGTCGCCGTACTCTTCAACCTTGTCGAAGTAGTCTTCTTCGGTCAGCAGTTGACCGCGCTGCAGCGGGGTCATACCCGGCTCAGTCACGATGAATGCTTCGAAATACAGAACACGTTCGATATCGCGCAGGGCGATATCCAGCACCATACCCAGACGCGACGGCAGGCTCTTCAGGAACCAGATGTGCGCGACTGGGCTAGCCAGTTCAATGTGGCCCATGCGTTCACGGCGAACTTTGGACAGCGTGACTTCAACGCCGCACTTTTCGCAGATCACACCACGGTGCTTCAGACGCTTGTACTTACCGCACAAGCATTCGTAATCTTTGATTGGCCCGAAAATACGAGCGCAAAACAGACCATCGCGTTCAGGCTTGAACGTACGATAGTTGATGGTTTCCGGCTTCTTCACTTCACCATAGGACCACGAACGGATTTTCTCCGGCGACGCCAGACCAATCTTGATCGCGTCAAATTCTTCGTCCTGAGTGACTTGCTTGAAGAGTTCGAGTAAGCCTTTCATCTCTATCTTTCTCCTGTGAGGGTGAGGAAGTCAGGTGTGAGGTACCTGCTCGCAATCCGCGGCGGGCACCCCTCACACCTCACATGGTTCAGTTCGTTTCCAGATCGATATCAATACCAAGCGAGCGGATTTCCTTCACCAACACATTGAAGGATTCCGGCATGCCGGCGTCGATACGGTGGTCGCCCTTGACGATGTTCTCGTAGACCTTGGTCCGGCCGTTCACATCATCAGACTTCACAGTCAGCATTTCCTGCAGGGTGTACGCCGCGCCGTATGCTTCCAGTGCCCAAACTTCCATTTCCCCGAAGCGCTGACCACCGAACTGGGCTTTACCACCCAGCGGCTGTTGCGTTACCAGCGAGTACGGACCAGTGGAACGGGCATGCATCTTGTCATCAACCAGGTGATGCAGTTTCAGATAGTGCATGACACCGACGGATACCTTACGTTCAAACGGCTCACCTGTGCGGCCATCAAACAGCTGCATCTGGGTCTTGCTCGAATTGAAGTCCAGCAGTTGCGTGCGTGGGTCTTCATCCGGGTAAGCCAGTTCCAGCATAGTGTGGATTTCGCTTTCCTTCGCGCCATCAAACACCGGGCTGGCAAACGCCATCCCCTTACGCAGACCACCGGCCAGACGCAGGACTTCGTTATCAGCCAGACCAGCAATGTCTTCTTGCTTGCCGGTCGAGTTGTAGATCTTGTCCAGGTATTCGCGCACTTCGGCCACAGCGCGTTGTTCACGCAGCATGTTGTCGATACGCTGACCAATACCTTTGGCCGCCCAACCGAGGTGGACTTCCAGAATCTGGCCAATGTTCATCCGCGACGGCACGCCCAGCGGGTTCAGCACGATATCTACAGTTGTACCATCAGCCATGTATGGCAGATCTTCAACCGGCAGAATCTTCGAAACCACACCCTTGTTACCGTGACGACCGGCCATCTTGTCGCCTGGTTGCAGGCGGCGCTTCACGGCCACGTACACCTTGACCATCTTGATCACGCCTGGCGGCAGTTCATCGCCCTGCGTGAGCTTGCGCTTCTTGTCTTCAAAGCGAAGATCAAAGTCGGCCTTCATTTGCGCAACCAGATCTTTCATCGACTCCAGTTGGCGGGCAGCATCTTCATCAGCCAGACGAATATCGAACCAGTCTTGACGCGGGGTCAGATCGGCCAGGTATTCCCTGGTGATTTCAGCGCCCTTGGCCAGACGCTTCGGACCGCCGTTCACAACCTTACCAACGATCATGCGCTCAATACGCTCGAACAAGTCGTTTTCAACGATACGCAGTTGATCGTTCAAGTCAGTGCGATAGCGACGCAGTTGCTCATCGATAATGGCTTGGGCACGCTTGTCGCGCTCCACGCCTTCACGAGTAAACACCTGCACGTCGATCACGGTACCGGTCATGCCTGAAGGCACGCGCAGCGAAGTGTCTTTAACGTCAGACGCTTTTTCACCGAAGATGGCGCGCAGCAGCTTTTCTTCTGGTGTCAGCTGGGTTTCACCCTTAGGTGTTACCTTGCCGACCAGCACGTCGCCGGCTTCAACTTCAGCCCCGATGTAAACCACACCGGACTCATCCAGACGGCCCAGCATGCGCTCGGACAGATTGGAAATATCACGGGTAATTTCTTCAGGCCCGAGCTTGGTATCACGCGCCATCACCGAAAGTTCTTCGATATGGATCGAGGTGTAGCGATCTTCTGCAACCACCTTCTCGGAGATCAAGATCGAATCTTCGAAGTTGTAACCGTTCCACGGCATGAACGCGATGGTCATGTTCTGACCCAGCGCCATTTCGCCCAGATCGGTCGAAGCGCCATCGGCAATCACATCGCCCTTGGCAATGCGGTCGCCACGCTCAACAACCGGACGCTGGTTGATGTTGGTGTTCTGGTTGGAACGGGTGAATTTGGTCAGGTTGTAGATATCTACACCGGTTTCACCTGCAGGCGTTTCATCATCGTTCACACGAATAACGATACGCGTTGCATCGACAAAGTCGACCACGCCGCCGCGCAGTGCCGCTACAGCCGTACCCGAGTCAACCGCACAAGTGCGTTCGATACCGGTACCAACCATTGGCTTTTCAGCGCGCAGGCAAGGTACAGCCTGACGTTGCATGTTCGAACCCATCAACGCACGGTTCGCATCATCGTGTTCCAGGAACGGAATCAGCGAAGCCGCAACCGACACGATCTGGCTTGGCGCCACGTCCATGTACTGCACGCGATCCGGCGTGGCGATAATGGTTTCGCCATGTTCACGGCAAGTGACCATGTCATCAATCAAAGTACCGGCAGCGTCCAGCTCGGCGTTAGCCTGAGCAATAACGTACTTGCCTTCTTCAATCGCGGACAGGTATTCGATCTGGTCGGTCACCTTGCTGTCGATCACTTTGCGATACGGCGTCTCAAGGAAACCGTATTCGTTGGTGCGAGCGTAGCAAGACAACGAGTTAATCAGACCAATGTTCGGGCCTTCCGGTGTTTCAATCGGGCAAACACGACCGTAGTGAGTCGGATGCACGTCACGCACTTCAAAGCCAGCACGTTCACGAGTCAAACCACCTGGGCCCAGAGCAGAAACACGACGCTTGTGCGTGATTTCCGAGAGCGGGTTGGTCTGGTCCATAAACTGCGACAGTTGCGACGAACCGAAGAACTCTTTGATTGCGGCCGAAACCGGCTTGGCATTGATCAGGTCATGCGGCATCAGGTTGTCGGATTCGGCTTGCGACAGACGTTCTTTGACCGCGCGCTCAACCCGCACCAGACCGGCACGGAACTGGTTCTCGGCCAATTCGCCAACTGAACGCACACGACGGTTACCCAAGTGATCGATATCGTCCACTTCGCCACGGCCGTTACGCAGTTCGATCAGGATGCCGATCACAGCGATGATGTCGTCAACCGACAGAATGCCGTGGCCTTCCAGACCTTGCGGACCAACGCGTTCGTAGAACTTGCGTTGCCAGCCCGGTGCTTTTTCTTCCAGACGATCGGGATAAGCGCGACGGTTGAACTTCATGCGGCCCACAGCCGACAGATCGTAGCGATCTTCAGTGAAGAACAAACCGCGGAACAGTGCTTCCACTGCATCTTCGGTCGGCGGCTCACCAGGACGCATCATGCGATAGATGGCAACCTTGGCAGCGTACTGGTCAGCGACGTCGTCATTGCGCAAGCTGGCAGCAATGTACGCGCCTTGATCCAGGTCGTTGATGTACAGCACGCGCACTTCTGGCACGCCTGCTTGATCAAACTTGATGACGGTTTCTTCAGTAATCTCGTCATTACCACGCAGGATGATTTCACCGGTTTCCGGGTGAACCACGTTGTGCGCAGCAACGCGACCGATCAGGAAGTCTACCGGCACGGCCAGTTGCTTCAGACCAGCAGTCTGGATATCGCGAATACTCTTGGCGGTAATGCGCTTGTCTTTCTGGACCAGCACCTTGCCGTCTTCAGCAACGATATCAAACTTTGCAACGTCACCCTTCAGGCGTTCCGGCACCAGCTCCATGAACAGGCCGTCTTTGCCCATACGGAAGGTGTCGGTGTCATAGAACTCTTCCAGCATGCGTTCTGGCGTGTAACCCAGCGCCTTGAGCAGGATGGAAACCGGCATCTTGCGACGACGGTCGATCCGGAAGAACAGCAAGTCCTTCGGGTCGAACTCGAAGTCCAGCCACGAGCCGCGGTACGGAATAATCCGTGCCGAGAACAGTAGCTTGCCCGAGCTGTGAGTCTTGCCCTTGTCGTGCTCAAAGAACACGCCCGGCGAGCGGTGCAGCTGCGACACAATGACACGCTCGGTGCCGTTGATCACAAACGAACCGTTACGTGTCATCAGCGGGATTTCGCCGAAGTACACGTCTTGTTCTTTAACTTCCTTGACGGTCGGCTTGGCTGCTTCGCGATCCATGATCACAAGGCGAACACGCGCACGCAAAGGCGCAGCAAACGTGATACCACGCTGCTGACATTCGATCACGTCAAACGGTGGCTCGCCCAGAACATAATGGACGAACTCAAGACGCGCATTCTCGTTGTGCGACACAATCGGAAAAATGGATGTGAACGCAGCCTGAAGGCCGACAACGGTACGGTCGGCAATCGCAGTGCCCAACTGAATGAACTCGTTATACGAGTCAATCTGGGTAGCCAGCAAGAACGGAACGTCGAGAACGTTCGCGCGCTTTGCAAAGCTCTTACGAATGCGTTTCTTCTCAGTGAACGAGTAATTCATACTCACAAGCTCTCCATGGAGTAAGGCGCAGAAGACAAACCGCAAATCGCAGCCCGCCACTAGCCGGGTAAAACGGTTTCCGGTTTATCAACTGCGTTGCACCGCCCGGAATGGGCAGTTATCAACAGCCAAAAACTCGATTTCAACAAACGCAAAAGGGCAGGCGGATTACTCCGCCTGCCTTTACAAACGTCCAGAGGACGATTACTTCACCTCGGCAGTAGCGCCAGCCTCAACCAGTTTCTTCTGGATGGCTTCAGCGTCAGCCTTGGCAACGCCTTCCTTAACTGGCTTCGGTGCGCCGTCAACCAGGTCTTTAGCTTCTTTCAGGCCCAGACCAGTTACTTCACGCACAACCTTAATAACAGCAACCTTCTGAGCACCAGCGCCAGTCAGGATAACGTCAAATTCGGTCTTTTCTTCAACGGCAGCAGCAGCGCCGGCGCCAGCAGGACCAGCAACTGCAACAGCAGCAGCGGAAACGCCAAACTTTTCTTCGAACGCCTTAACCAGGTCGTTCAGTTCCATAACGGTCAAGCCAGCAACGGCTTCGAGGATATCTTCTTTGGACAATGCCATTTGGTAATACTCCTGAAATTCTTGAATTGAATCGAAATCGGGTTAAACAGCTTCTGCTTCGGCCGGAGCTTCTGCAGCAGGCGCGGAACCGCCTTGCTTTTCTGCCAGAGCAGCCAGGGCGCGGGCGAAGCCAGCAACCGGTGCTTTCATGACATACAGCAGCTTCGACAGGAGTTCTTCGCGGCTCGGGATCGATGCGAGGGCGGCAACGCCAGCAGCATCCAGTACCTGACCGTCATAAGAACCCGCCTTGACAACGATCTTGTCATCTTTCTTGGCGAAGTCGTTCAACACCTTGGCTGCAGCAACCGGGTCTTCGGAAATACCGTAAACCAGCGGGCCGACCATATGGTCAGCCAGACCGGCAAACGGTGTACCTTCAACCGCGCGGCGTGCCAGTGTGTTCTTCAGAACACGCAGATACACGCCAGACTCACGAGCCTGCTTGCGCAGGCGAGTCATGCTGGCAACCTCGATCCCGCGATACTCGGCAACGATGAGCGTTTGAGCTTTGGCAACTTCTGCCGAAATCTCAGCTACAACGGCCTTCTTGTCTTCGAGATTGAGACTCAAGGTCTACCTCCATTTGCTATGTACAGGCACGGAAAACCCCGTACCTCCAATCAAACGGCGACCAGTCCATCAGGAGCCCATCCGCGAACGGATGGAAAAACCATGATTTATTGGGACCACCGTCTGCGCAGGATAAAGACCTGTTACAGCCAGCCTTTCATTAAGCAACTTGCGTCGCACCTGCGGTCTTTGACATTCCCGACCGGACAAGCCGGTCAGGCCCAAAGTTCTTTAAGCGACGAGCGAAGCGGTATCGACGCGAACGCCAACACCCATCGTGCTCGATACAGCGATCTTCTTCAGGTAAACACCCTTGGATGCAGCAGGCTTGGCCTTTTGCAGAGCGTCAACCAGTGCAGCCAGATTCGCACGCAGATCAGCAGCTTCAAACGAAGCGCGACCGATAGTAGCGTGAACGATACCAGCCTTGTCAGTACGATATTGAACCTGACCAGCCTTGGCGTTCTTCACAGCCTCAGCAACGTTAGGTGTCACAGTGCCCACTTTCGGGTTAGGCATCAGGCCACGCGGACCGAGGATCTGACCCAGTTGACCAACGATACGCATTGCATCCGGGGAAGCAATAACGACGTCGAAGTCCATGTTGCCGGCCTTGATCGATTCAGCCAGATCTTCGAAACCAACGATCTCTGCACCAGCTGCCTTGGCGGCTTCAGCGTTTGCACCTTGCGTAAACACAGCAACGCGCACCGACTTGCCGGTGCCCTTAGGCAGAACAACCGAACCACGAACAACCTGGTCCGACTTACGTGCATCGATGCCCAGATTTACGGACACGTCGATGGATTCGTTGAACTTGGCAGTTGCAGCGCCCTTCACGAGACCGATAGCCTCATCAATTGCGTACAGCTTGTTACGATCAACACTGGCCTTCAGAGCCGCCAGACGCTTGGAAATCTTAGCCATTTACACGCCCTCCACTTCAAGACCCATGGAGCGAGCGGAACCGGCGAGAATACGCACGGCTGCATCCAGGCTACCAGCTGTCAAATCAGCTTGTTTGGTCTTGACGATTTCTTCAAGTTGAGCGCGAGTCACTTTACCAACCTTGTCGGTATGTGGCTTCGGCGAACCCTTGGTGATGCCAGCAGCTTTCTTCAGCAGAATAGTTGCGGGCGGGCTCTTCATCACGAAGGTGAAGGACTTGTCTGCAAAAGCAGTAATTACAACTGGAATCGGCAGGCCAGGCTCAATACCTTGAGTCTGTGCGTTGAACGCCTTGCAGAATTCCATAATGTTCAGACCACGCTGACCAAGAGCCGGGCCAATAGGAGGCGACGGATTGGCTTTACCAGCGGGCACTTGCAGCTTGATGTAGCCGACAATTTTCTTTGCCATGATACTTCTCCAAAATGGGTATAACGCGAATTGCTTCGCTCCCCGAAGGCGCCCTTGCGGGCACCACTACTGCAAACCGAAACGGCGATTAAACCTTTTCGACCTGCCCAAAATCCACATCAACCGGTGTAGCGCGACCAAAGATCAACACCGACACTTTCAGACGACTCTTGTCGTAATCGATGTCTTCAACGGTTGCATTGAAATCTGCAAACGGGCCATCCGTAACGCGAAGGATTTCACCCACCTCAAACAGAACCTTGGGTTTGGGCTTTTCTACACCTTCCTGCATCTGATGCAGGATGGCATCCACTTCACGCTGCGTGATCGGCGCCGGACGATTGCCGGAACCACCCACAAAACCGGTTACCTTGGGAGTAGATTTCACCAAGTGCCAGGTTTCATCGGTCATATCCATTTCCACCAGCACGTAGCCAGGGAAGAATTTACGCTCGGTGAGCGCCTTGCGCCCATCCTTGATTTCCATCACCTCTTCGACCGGAACCAGAATCTGGCCGAACATATGCTGGACACCAGCGCGCTCAATGCGCTCTTTCAGCGCTTTTTGAACACTTTTTTCAAAGCCGGAATAGGCGTGTACCACATACCAACGCATAGCCATTCAAACACCTCGCCAGCGGTTACTTACGCCCAAGAATCACGTCGTAGAACATCCACGCGAGACCTGAATCCACAGCCCACATAAACAATGCGAGCACGCCCACGAACAAAAAGACAATCCCGGTCACTTGCCAGGTTTCTTTTCGCGTGGGCCAAACCACTTTTTGCGCTTCCTTGACCGAGTCGCGGGCATAGTCCACGAAATCCCGACCAGGCTGCGAAAACCAGACAGTGGCAGCAGCAAGCAAGAGCCCCGCAATTACGGCCAAAACACGTAACGCGCCCTGATTGGCAGGCACGAGGTAAAACCCGGCCACACCGATAGCCACCAACACTACAGCAGCCGTCACTTTTATTTTATCGACGCTTTCCATGAGCCTGCTTATCTGGACTACAAAATAAAATAGAGCCGTTCCCCACTGGAAACGGCCCCAAAACTAAACCGTGGCAGGCGAGGAGGGTTTCGAACCCCCAACCCCCGGTTTTGGAGACCGGTGCTCTACCAATTGAGCTACTCGCCTACGGGGAAAGGGCGGAATTATAAACTACTCCACCCTTAATTGTGAAGCCTCTTACTCAAGAACCTTGGCAACCACACCGGCGCCAACGGTACGGCCACCTTCGCGGATCGCGAAGCGCAGGCCTTGTTCCATAGCGATCGGTGCAATCAGGGCAACAGTGATGGTCACGTTGTCACCTGGCATCACCATTTCAGTACCTTCCGGCAGGCTGATCGCGCCAGTCACGTCGGTAGTACGGAAGTAGAACTGCGGACGGTAGTTG